>JBNKQT010000220.1:0-6221 GCA_050297115.1 Ensifer sp.
GGCGGCATGTTCGTGCAGTCGGAAAAGTTCATTGAGGAACATGGCGGACGGCGCAACGATATTGCCGTCTATGGCCAGGAGATCAACCACACGACCTGGCGTCTGGCCAAGATGAACCTCGCCGTACAGGGCATTGATGCCGATATCCGCTGGAACAACGAGGGCAGCTTTCACCGCGACGAACTGCCAGACCTGAAGGCCGATTTCATTCTCGCCAACCCACCCTTCAACATTTCCGATTGGGGCAGCGAGCGGCTGGCGGAAGATGCCCGCTGGAAATTCGGCGTGCCGCCCAAGGGCAATGCCAATTTCGGCTGGCTTCAGCATATTATCCATCATCTGGCCCCGCGCGGCACGGCCGGCGTGGTGCTGGCCAATGGCTCCATGTCGTCGCAACAATCGGGCGAAGGCGATATCCGCAAGGCGATGATCGAGGCGGATCAGGTGGATTGCATGGTGGCGCTGCCCGGCCAGCTCTTCTTTTCTACCCAGATTCCCGCTTGCCTGTGGATCTTGGCCCGCGACAAGAGCGCCAATGGCCACCGAGACCGCCGTGGCGAAATCCTCTTCATCGATGCTCGCAAGCTCGGCTTCATGGTGGACCGTGTACGCCGCGAGTTCACGGAGGAGGATGTCGAGAAGATCGCCGGAACCTATCACCGCTGGCGCTCCAAGTCGGAAACACGGGCGGAGAGCGGTTGGGCGGACTATGCGGATGAGCCGGGTTTCTGCAAATCGGCGAGCCTGGCGGAGGTTCGGGGACACGGTCATGTGCTGACACCGGGGCGCTATGTTGGCGCGGCTGATGTCGAGTATGATGGGGTGTCGTTTGCGGAGAAGTTTGAGGGGCTGAGGGAGACGCTGGTCACGCAGTTCGAGGTGGGGCAGACCACAGAGGCACGGATTATCGAAGCTCTGGGGTGGGTTAAAGTCAATGACTGAATGGCCACGTATAGCTGTAAGGAGCCTTTGTTCGCTCATTGTTGATTGTGTGAATCGCACCGCTCCAGTGATTGAGCAGGAAACCCCATTTCGCATGATCCGCACCACCAATGTGAAGGACGGCCGGATCGATTTATCAACTTGTAGATATGTTGATGAACCTACTTACGAACGGTGGACAAGGCGAGCGCAGCTCCTCGATGGCGACGTAGTCCTCACGCGCGAGGCTCCCATCGGAGAGGTAGGTTACATTCAGAACCTCGGGCCGGTGTTTTTAGGGCAAAGGCTGATGCAATATAGGCCGGACCCCGAAAAAGTCGTGCCGAGGTATCTTTATTACGCATTTCGATCGCCGGATCTCCAGCATCAATTCGGCACTCATGATGGTTCGGGCTCGGTCGTAAGCCATATAAGGGTGGCCGATTGTCACGAGTTCAAGGTTTCTGTGCCGCCGATCGACCATCAGCAAAATGTGGTTACGCTGCTTGGCTCCCTCGACGACAAGATCGAACTGAACCGGCGGATGAACGAGACGTTGGAGGCGATGGCGCAAGCGATCTTCCGCGACTGGTTCGTGGATTTCGGCCCGACCCGCCGCAAGTTGGAGGGCGCAACCGATCCGCTCACCATCATGGGGGGGCTCGTGCAGGACACTGAGCGGGCACAAGCCCTTGCCGATCTTTTTCCAGCGGCGCTTGGGAACGATGGGTTGCCGGAGGGGTGGAAGATTGGACGATTAGAAGATGTGCTCGAACTTACATATGGAAAATCACTTCCCAAAGGAAATCGGTGTAAAGGCGAAGTACCTGTGTATGGTTCTGGCGGTATTGGTGGCTTCCATAATGAAGCGTTGGTGCAGGGACCCTCAGTAATAGTTGGCCGAAAGGGAACAGTTGGAAGCTTGCATTGGGAAGATGGTGGTTTCTATCCGATTGACACGGTGTTCTTTGTCAAGTCCAGCAAGCCTATGACGTACTGTTATTATCTACTGCAAACTCTCGGACTTAAGAATATGAATACGGATGCGGCCGTTCCGGGATTGAATCGGAATAATGCGTATAGGCTTGAGGTAGTTAGGTCGCATGAGGATGTTGTCACAGAGTTTGGAAAAATTGCAAGCCTGTTGCGCTCTAAGATCTCGGTAAATGATAACGAAAACCGCACTCTCGCGGCCACCCGCGACCTCCTTCTCCCCAAGCTGATGTCAGGTGAAATCCGCCTGTCCGAAGCGGACGACCTAATGGAGGCTGCGCAATGAGTGCTGCTAAGGCTCGATTGAAAAGCTACAATCAATTACGGTCATTGCTCTTAAAAATTCCCAACAATTATCACGAGTTCAAACCATCTGAAATTCAACCCATCCTGCGGCAGATTGTTGAGGAATGGCATTTGGACCGTAACAAGCTATCTGAGATTTCAGGTGTACCGCCAATGGTAGTTGATGGCTTGGTTGGATGGTCTGATCGGCGGACGAGTCACCAAGGTTCAAGAAATCCAAATGGTGATCTAAGCGTTGTGCCCGATACGCGAAAGCTTGTGAACGGCCTTATCGCCTGGATTGGTCCTGACGAGAGCCAACTGGCTGGCGAGGACAGTAGCGAACCGGGAGACAGTACCCCAATCTTTGCACTCGGTACCCATGCCAAGGAATTTGTTGGCGGCGCTGCCACCGCTGTGGCGGCGCTGGAAGCTGAGCTTTGCAATCTCACCAAAACAAACCAGATAGAGCCTCTCAGTGAAATCGCGTCTACGCTGGGGCGAATGGAAGGAATAATACCGCTGGAGGGTGTGCCGGAAGGGAGCTTACCTAAAAGTCTTTTGGCGGAAGTTGAGCGTTTAAAGATACAGGTCGCTGCTTTGACTGAAGAAAGGGATCGTCTCTACGCTTTGTTGAAATCAAGTGTTTCGGCTTCTCCTCTCAAGTCAGGCTTCTTGCAGCAGGTGGGGGCTCTGCCTGTGGTTGCAGCGTCTGCCGCTGTAGGCATAATACTTGGGCCAGACGCAATTAAGCCCTTGCTGGATTATGTTCACGTATTGGTATCCAGCGCCTCCGGCTGATGACGGCTGTAACATTAACATACCTAAGGTTGTCTTGGAGAGGAAAAACTATGTTTTGTTCGAGCGGTCATTGTCTCTGTCGCACACTGCAAAATGAAGGTACCCGAATTTGGGGAGATCTGCAGGATGCCGATCAACTCAATATTCCAATGTATGAAGAGACCATCACCCAAACGCTAGCTTTGGAACTCAACAGAAAGCATCCAGGGGAAAACCGGGTGCATATTTTCCCGAAAGCTGCAGAAACTGTAAACGGATCCGATTTTTTGTGGGTTTTTTTTGACAAACAACTCAACCAGTGTGTGACGGTAGCTGTGCAGGCAAAACGTCTATATCGTTCTTGCAGGTACGAGGCTTTCAAGAACCACCAAGTCCCAAAAATCCAATCCTATGCAAAGTCAATCGGTGGCAGCGCTGTCTATCTGACTTACAATTATCCTGCAATCCGACGCCGCATTTACAAAGCTTGGGGAAGCTTGGTGTTTCTTCCGGACATTCGGACACTTGACCATGCCCGCGACCTTTCGTTGTTGTACTTCGAGGCGGCTAAAATTGGCGCGGTGAAAGACGGGGGGCTAACGCCTGCAGACATTGCTCCTTACTCATTCCCCATTTGGACAGCTTTTTGTGATTGTTCCTTCGCGCGCCAAGGTGGGCCCCTGGGAGCTGCGTTGGCTAAGCTGCGCGGAACTGAGGTTTCACTTGATGATAGCGACACCCTGCAGCCAAAAGATGCTTCCCCGGCCCTTCGAGCTTGGATGATCGAAGGAGCGGTCCGAGAAGGAAGATTGGAGGATTTATTTCGAATCGACCTCAAGGCAAAGGGCTATAATCCAAATTTCGTCCTCGGGACTGTTTTAAGATGAAGACGACAAATAAGCGTAAATATAGCTATGGAAATTGACTATATTCAACATCCCTCGATGAGTTCCGGATTCTCCGAGGGCCTTGTCGAAGAGGTGGTCATCGCCACCTTCCGTGACCTCGGTTATACCTACCAGCCCGCGCAGATCATTTCCCCCGATGGTTCGGAGCCTGCCCGGTCTGCCTACGGTGATGTGCTTTTGCCGGATGTGCTTGCCGCAGCGGTTGAACGTTTGAACCCGGATATTCCGGCAGATGCCCGCGAACAGGCGATCCGCCAGCTTTTCATCACCGAAACTCCGTCTCTCGTGGAAGAAAACCGCCGCATACACCATTTGATCACCGAAGGTATCGATGTCGAGTTCAGCACTGAGGCTGGAGAATTCAAGGGCGACAAGGTCTGGCTGATCGACTTTGAACGGCCGGAGAACAATGATTTCTGGGTCTCCAACCAGTTCACGGTGGCCGAGGGCAAGCACATGAGACGGCCCGATGTGATGGTTTTCGTCAACGGGCTGCCGCTCGGCATCATTGAATTGAAGAATGCTGCGAGCGAAAACGCCACGGTTGATCAAGCCTATCAGCAACTCCAGACCTACAAAGAGCAGATACCCTCGTTGTTTCGCACCAACGCGGTGATGGTGGCTTCTGACGGAATGTTGGCGCGGATTGGCTCGTTAACGGCAAATGAAGAGCGTTTCATGCCCTGGCGGGCGGTAACGGGTGCTGAGGGTGATTTCACGCCACACGGCCCCTACGAAATGGACACACTTCTGCGTGGCGTGTTCGACAAGGAGCGGTTCCTTGCCCTGATCCGAGATTTCACCGTGTTCGGTGATCGCGGCGAAGGACCTTTCAAGATTATCGCGGGTTATCATCAGTTTCACGGTGCCCGCAAGGCGATCACCAGCGCCATCGAGGCGGTGAAACCTGATGGGGATCGCAAGATCGGTGTGATCTGGCATACGCAAGGTTCCGGCAAAAGCTTGTTGATGGCTTTTCTCGGCGGGCTTGTCGTGCGTTCGCGCGAACTCGAAAACCCGACCCTCATCGTGCTCACTGATCGCAACGATCTCGACGATCAGCTTTATGGCACATTCAGCCTGTGCAAGGACCTGATCCGCCAGACACCCGAACAGGCCGAGAGCCGCGATGATCTGCGTAAGCTCTTGAACCGTGCATCAGGTGGCGTGATCTTCACGACGGTGCAGAAATTCACACCGGAAAAGGGCGAGGAAGTGTTCCCGGTGCTGACTGATCGCCGCAACGTCATCGTAATGGCCGACGAGGCTCATCGCAGCCAATACGGCTTTGACTCCAAGCTCAACAAGGATACCGGCGAACGCCGCTATGGCTATGCGCATTATATCCGTCAGGCATTGCCCAACGCCTCCTTCATGGGCTTTACGGGAACACCAATTGAGGCGGCAGATGTGAATACGGCTGCAATTTTCGGCGAATATATCGACATCTACGATATTAGCCGCGCCGTTGAGGATAAGGCGACCGTCCCCATCTATTATGAAAGCCGGTTGGCGCGCATTGAACTGAACGAGGACGAAAAGCCGAAGATCGATGCAGAAATTGAGGCGATGCTCGAAGATGAGACGCTCACCCAGCAGGAAAAGCAGAAAGCGCAGTGGACGACGGTGGAGCGTCTGGTTGGCTCGAAAAAGCGTCTGCAACAGGTCGCTGCCGATCTGGTGCACCATCTGGAAAAACGCATCGACGGTTTGCCCGGAAAGGCGATGGCAGTCTGCATGAGCCGCCGCATCTGCGTTGATCTCTATAATGAGATCGTTGCGCTTCGTCCCGATTGGCATTCGGACGATGATGATAAGGGCGCAATCAAGGTTGTCATGACAGGCTCGGCCTCCGACCCGCTCGACTGGCAGCCGCATATTGGCAACAAGAAACGCCGCGATGATCTCGCCAAGCGGGCGCGCAAAGTGGAAGATCCGCTGAAGTTGGTAATCGTGCGCGACATGTGGCTGACGGGCTTCGATGCACCTTGCATGCATACGATGTATATCGACAAGCCTATGCGGGGCCATGGGTTGATGCAGGCCATTGCCCGCGTCAACCGCGTGTTCAAGGAAAAACCGGGCGGTTTGGTGGTCGACTATATCGGCATTGCGCAAAACCTGAAAAAGGCGCTTGCGCAATATTCCCAATCCGACCGCGACAAGACGGGCATTGACGAGGAGGAGGCTGTGGCTGTTCTCCTCGAGAAATACGAAGTTGTGCGCGGTATGTTCGAAGGTCATGACTATGGCCTCGGCATTTCCGGTAAACCAATCGAGCGGCTGCGGGCGCTTGCCGATGGCATCGACTGGATTCTGAAGTGGCAGCAAGCG
>JBNKQT010000221.1:0-3642 GCA_050297115.1 Ensifer sp.
CCCCAAAAATGGCAACGGCCATAAAAAATCCAACGGGACATCTAATGGCAAAACTAAAGTCGCCATTATCGGTTCTGGCCCATCCGGCCTCATGCTCGGTCAGCTCTTGAGCAATGCAGGCATCGACAACATCATTCTCGACCGCGTTGACCGCGACTACATCCTTGGCCGTATTCGCGCTGGCGTGCTGGAGCAAGGCATGGTGGACCTGCTGGATCGAACCGGGGCCGGCGCACGCATGCACAAGGAAGGCCTGCCGCACGAAGGTTTTTCGCTTTCCTTTTCCGGTCGCATGACCCGCATTGACATGGCTAAGCTCACCGGCGGCGACAAGGTGATGGTTTACGGCCAGACCGAGCTGACCGCCGACCTGATGGACCACCGCGCTGCTACCGGCGGCGAGATCATCTATAATGCAGCCAATGTGACCCCGCACGATTTTGATGGCGACAAGCCCTATGTGACCTACGAAAAAGATGGTGTCACGCACCGCATCGATTGTGACCTGATTGCAGGTTGTGACGGCTTTCACGGCGTTTGCCGCGCCAGCGTGCAGGACAAGGGCGTGCAGAACTTCGAAAAGGTCTACCCCTTCGGTTGGCTGGGCCTGCTGGCTGATGTGCCGCCGGTGCATCACGAACTGATCTACGCAAACCACGAGCGAGGATTTGCGCTCTGCTCGCAACGCTCCAAAGAACGTAGCCGCTACTATGTGCAAGTCCCGCTTTCTGATGAAGTTGAAGGTTGGTCCGACGATGCATTCTGGGATGAATTGCGTCGCCGCCTGCCAGTCGATGTCGCCGAAAAGGTCATCACCGGCCCGTCGCTGGAAAAATCCATCGCACCACTGCGCTCCTTCGTGGCAGAGCCCATGCGCTTTGGCCGCCTGTTCCTCGTGGGCGACGCTGCACACATTGTGCCGCCAACGGGTGCAAAGGGGCTGAACCTTGCAGCGTCCGACGTGCATTACCTCTTTGAAGGTTTTCAGGAATTCTTCGAAGAGAAAAAGTCTGCCGGACTGGATGCCTATTCTGAACGCGCGCTGCGCCGAATCTGGAAAGCCGAACGCTTCTCATGGTCGATGACCATGCTGCTGCACCGCTTCCCCGAAGAAGGTGCCTTTGGTCAAAAAGTGCAGGAATCGGAACTGGACTACCTGTCCACATCCGTTGCAGCGCAAACATCCATGGCAGAAAACTATGTGGGGCTGCCCTACTGAGGATCACCTTCCTCTTCCCCTCTGTGGGGAGAGGGTAGTTTGCCCTAGGAAGCAAAGCCGATTGGTGTGGCGAACTTGGTGAGAGGCATCCATCAAACATGCCGCGTCCACCATATTGGCGAACTCAGCCAAGGCCCCTCATCCGCTCTTCAGGCACCCTTCTCCCCGCAAGCGGGGCGAAGGACCAACCAACTACTTACGCACCTGCAAACCGCCCATATAAAATTGTTCGAGAAAGCGGGCCGCATCTTCAAAGCGTCCGTCGCCATATTTCCCCGCCCCCAGAACAGCACGCACCTGCGCGTCAAAATCGGCATAATGCTGCGTGGTTGCCCAGATCGAAAAAATCAGGTGGTAAGGGTCGCATTTGGCGATTTTTCCTGCCTTGATCCAGGCGCGGATCACCTCAACCTTTTCATCCACCAGCGTCTTCAAGTCAGACATTTCTTCCTGAATGCTTGGTGCACCGCGCAAAACCTCATTGGCGAAGAGACGGCTTTCACGCGGGTAGTCACGCGACATTTCCAACTTGCGGCGCACATAGCTTTTGATCTCGGCTTCCGGGTCGCCATCCGCATCAAGCGCCCGCAACGGGTCAAGCCACGTATCCAGAACACGGTCAAGCAGCGTGCGGTGGATCGCTTCCTTAGTGCGGAAATAATAAAGCAGGTTGGGCTTGGACATACCGGCGACCTCAGCAATCTGGTCAATGGTCGAGCCTTTGAACCCATGTTGTGAAAAAACATCCAAGGCAGCCTCGAGGATAATTTCCTCTTTTTGTTCCTGAATACGCGTTCTGCGTTGTGTCTTGGCTGCTCTGGGTATCGGCATGCAATTGTCCCCCGATTAGATATGATCATGGCACAGCCACAGAGTGCCGACCATTAAGGCGCTGCAAGAAAAATGTGCATTCCTCTGTTTTTTCTTCTTGAGTGACGCCTCGAAAATTGTATTGTTTACCAATCGGTCAAATTATCAGCCAAGCGCTGATGAAACGCAATAACAAAAATCAAAAAAGCGGATTTGACGAACGGGAACAATAAAGCGGGCCAACTGCAAAAGCAGAGCACGCAAAACTGAGGAGCTTTTCCATGGCCGCACCTGGCGAAAATATGCGTATCAATGCTGACCGTTTGTGGGACGCACTGATGGAGATGGCCAAAATCGGCCCCGGCATAGCAGGTGGTAACAACCGCCAGACATTGACAGATGAAGATTCAGAAGGCCGCAAGCTGTTCCAGAAATGGTGCGAAGATGCTGGCATGACCATGGGCGTGGACACGATGGGCAACATGTTTGCCACACGTCCCGGCGAAGACCCTGATGCGCTTCCCGTTTATGTCGGCTCGCACCTCGACACCCAGCCCACCGGTGGCAAATATGACGGTGTGCTCGGTGTTCTTGGCGCGCTGGAAGTTGTTCGCTCAATGAACGACCTCAACATCAAAACCAAGCACCCTATCGTGGTAACCAACTGGACCAACGAAGAAGGCACCCGCTTTGCACCAGCCATGCTCGCCTCCGGTGTATTCGCAGGAAAACATACCCAGGAATGGGCCTATGACCGCGAAGATGCCGAAGGCAAGAAATTTGGCGACGAACTGAAGCGCATCGGCTGGGTGGGTGATGAAGAAGTGGGCGCGCGCAAGATGCACGCTTTCTTTGAACTGCATATTGAGCAAGGCCCTATCCTGGAGGCTGAAGGCAAGGACATTGGTGTTGTAACCCACGGTCAGGGCCTGCGCTGGATTGAGTGCACGGTGACGGGCAAGGAAAGCCATACCGGCTCCACCCCCATGCCCATGCGCAAGAATGCGGGCCGAGGCCTCGCCCGCATCACCGAACTGGTGCACGAAATTGCCATGAAGCATCAACCCAATGCGGTTGGCGCGATCGGGCACATTGATGTTTATCCGAATTCACGCAACATCATTCCGGGCAAGGTGGTTTTCACAATCGACTTCCGCTCGCACCTGTTGGACACGATCAACGCGATGCTGGATGAGTTCAACGCACGCGCGCCAAGCCTTTGCGAAGACATCGGCGTGACACTGGAAACCAAGATCGTCGGCCAGTTCGACCCGCCCGCCTTTGACGAAAATTGCGTCGCCGCCATCCGCAATGCAGCAACAAGCCTCGGCTATTCGCATCAGGACATTGTGTCCGGCGCTGGCCACGATGCTTGCTGGATCAACGATGTGGCACCGACTGCCATGGTCATGTGCCCCTGTGTTGATGGCCTTTCGCACAACGAAGCGGAAGAGATTTCCAAGGAATGGGCGCAGGCTGGTGCCGATGTGCTGATGCGGGCCGTGGTGGAAACGGCTGAGATTGTGGAGTGAGCCGCTCCGCATGCCTATCAAAACAAACGTCTGAGGGAACAACATCATGAGCAGCAAAGTCATCAAGGGCGGCACGGTTGT
>JBNKQT010000222.1:0-5902 GCA_050297115.1 Ensifer sp.
GCTGGAAAACGGTGACGTTTGTAACGATGGGTGGCGAAGGCAATTGAAGAACTGTTCATCCCCTCCGCTCTATCCCATAAAAATTAAGGCGACGCTGCCGTGCATCGCGCTGCACCGTCGCCTGAGGCCTTATCGCCGCCTGCAATTGCGTGTGCGAAACCGGGTTCAGACCTCCTTCGACGAGCATCGCAAAATTGTTGAGGCCATTTTTGCGGGCGATGCAGATAAGGCGCGTCAGGCCTTGTTTGATCATATCGCCGTGCAGGGCGATCGCTTCAGCGATCTTGTTGCCAGCATCGAAAGGCTGAAAAACAAGGCGGCCTCAAGCTGAGGCGCATTCTAGTGGGCGCGTGCCCGCTCTTTGTTTGCGGGGCATTCCATCCGCATGGTGGGAACGCAAAGCAGTTGTTCCAACTGGCTATTGCCGTCAACAAGATCGGCCAGAGTGAGTTTGTCGAGGCTGCAATAGAATTCCTCCACCGCGCGTTTGAGGGCAGGGCGAAGCCAGCAGCATGAAATGAGAGGGCAGGTATTATTGCCGCCTGCAAAACACTCTGCAAAAGGCAGGTCGAACTCAAAAACGCGGAAGACAGCTCCAACGTTGATTTCCCGGGCGGTGCGTGAAAGCTGAATGCCGCCGTGGCGCCCCCGTGTGGAATCCACAAAGCCGTTGCGAGCGAGAAGGCGCACAACCTGACCCAGATGGTTTTCCGATGCGTTGCAAAGCCCGGCGACCAGACTTTTCGTGATCATCTCTTCCGGGTTGAGAGCGCAGACCATCAATGTACGCATGGCAAGATTGGTACGGGTCGTCAGCTGCATGATTATTTCCTGCTAATATGTATATATAAAGCACCTTTACGGATGCGGCGATTTGATCCAGATCATCACAATTGAATTTGATTAATGGTGCATATTATATACATTTTTTATGAGGAAGCAGTGCATGCGACCCGCCGAACAGCGCGACATGTCTGTCAAAAGACTTGAAGAAGCCACAGCACCAGTTGCCAAGCTTGTGCGGTATGCGGGGCTTCTCACGGTGGTTGCATCACTTGTCTGGTATGTTCAGGCGGTCTTGGTTGCGGCCCTTTTTGCAGGGCTTGTTGAACCAGGGAAAAACCTTCTTCCTCCATGGGTGGCCATTGCTGCTTTTGTCGTTCTCGGGGTGGTACGGGCAGCTATCAATCGTGTGGCCAGTGGCTTCAGTTTTGCCGCCTCTGATCAGGCCATGGCCTTGGAAAGGCGTAACCTGCTGCGTCGAGAAGCTCTGGGGTCCCCGCTTTTCGAGCGTGTTTCCTCACCGCAAATCGCAGCGCTGGCTGCGGAAAAAATCAAGTCGATCGGACACTATGTAGCCCGTTATCAACCCGCCATGATGCGCACTCGCATTTTGCCGCTGGTGATATTGGCGCTCGCTTTTTCCATGTCCTGGGTCGTTGGCATTATCTTTGTGATCACGGGTCCGCTCATTCCGCTCTTTATGGCGCTTGTGGGGCTTGCCGCCCGGCAGGCGAGTGAAAAGCAGATGCAGGAGATTGGCAATCTGAACAGCCTTCTGGTGGAGCGTATTCGAGCGTTGACCGATATCAGGTTGCTTGATGCATCCGAGAAGACCATCGCCAGCTTTGAGGAGAGGGCAGATGCACTACGTCATCAAACAATGGCCGTTCTGCGCATAGCATTTCTGTCTTCAACGGTCCTGGAGCTGTTCTCCGCAATCGGCATTGCGCTGGTGGCGGTCTATATCGGGTTCGCACTTTTGGGTGAACTGAATTTTGGCGCCTATTCCACGCAATTGACGCTGTTTGAGGGCGCATTTCTGCTCCTGCTGGCACCTGAATTCTACCAACCGATGCGTGATATTGCCGCCGCGTGGCACGACAGGGCTGCTGCGCTGGCTGTTGCCGGTGAACTGGCGGAGTTGGAAAGCGAAAAACGTTATGCGCCCATTGTGGGTGGGGGCGCAAGAAAAGTAGCTACCCCATTCGGTGAGATCAGGACTGCCGGGCTGGTTTATGAAACGCCCGGTGGCAATCAAGTTGACTACGATGATTTTGCAATTGCGCAAGGCGAGACAGTCGCGTTGATGGGGCCTAGCGGTTCCGGGAAATCGACGCTTCTGGCATTACTTGCTGGTCTGGCGGAGCCATCACGTGGGCAAATCCTCGTTGATGGCGTTGCCTTGTCGGCGATAAATGCCGATGCGTGGCGCGCCAATGTCGCCTGGATTTCGCAGCTGCCCCATTTCCTCAATGCCAGCCTGAAAACCAATTTGTTGCTTGACCAGCCGGCGGGTTCTGATGTCGACCTTTGGCCCGCGCTGGAGGCTGCCGCTGCACGCCCGGTTGTTGAACGATTGCCAAAGGGCATCCAGACCCGCCTTGGCGAGGCGGGCCACGGGGTTTCCGGGGGCGAAGCACGGCGACTGATGATTGCCCGGGCGATGGCTTCGGGAAAACCTGTTATCCTTGCGGACGAACCGACCGCAGACCTGGACGAAGAAACTGCTGAGAGCGTCATGCAGGCTCTTTTGGAACTTTCCCGGCAGGGCGCGACATTGGTTGTCGCAACACATGATTCAAAGGTGGTTCGCCGGTTGGATCGCGTTATCCAGATTGGCGGTGATACATGAGGATGCTGCTTGTCATCACCCGGCATATCTGGGTCCGTGAATGGTGGTCGCTTCTGCGCGGTGCCCTGCTGGCATTGGCGGTGTTGCTCGCCGGGGCCGGGCTGCTGGGCCTTTCAGGCTGGTTTATCACGGCCACCGGGATTGCAGGACTGGCAGGGGTCGGCATCGCATTTGATGTTTTCCGGCCGAGTGCTGGCGTGCGTTTTCTGGCCTTCGGGCGAACCGTTGCCCGCTATGGTGAGCGTATATTGACACATGATGCCACACTGCGCGCCCTGGCGGCGCTGCGCGTTGAAGTCTTTGCCAACATGGCCCGCCTGCCCTTCGAGAAAGCCTCGTCTTTGCGGGCATCTGTTCATCTCAACCGCTTGACTGCTGATGTAGACGCGCTGGATGGTCTGGCACTTCGTTTTGTCATTCCACTGATGGCCGGAGGTGCGGCATTGCTGATGACGGCAACGGCTGTCGGTCTGCTTTTTAATGTCTTGGCAGGGCTTTGGGTTCTGGTCGGTTTTGTGCCGCTGACCATTGCAGCCATGGTGCTTGTGGTGGTCAGGTCCGTTCGGCCCAATCGGGGTGCACAGGTTGCCGAAAACGCGTTTCGCATGCGTATCATTGATCTGATGGCCGGTCGGGCGGAGCTGGCCGTAGCCGGCAAGCTTCAGGAGCAATGTTACGATGCACTGGCCGCAGATGAGCGTGCGCGTGGGCTTGCAGCTACATCTGACAGGCATGAGCGCAATGCGGATTTTGTGATTGCGCTGGCAGAAACGTTTACTGGCGCAGGCATGCTGGGTTTTGGTGCCTATCTCGTTTCGACAGGTCAGTCTGGCCCGGCTTTGGCGGCGTTTGCCTTCTTCGCCGTCATTGCCCTTGGGGAAACGGTTGGTCCATTGCGTCGCGGCTTTTCAGAAATCGGCCGCATGGTGGATGCGGCACGGCGAATTTCCCCGTTCATGTCTACAAGTAAAAACCTCACGGATGTAGGCGCTGCCATTGGCCTCAGCGCAGGAAGCCAGCAGACTTCGCCATTGTTGATGATGCGCAAGATAAGCTATCAACTGGATGGAGCGGATCGGCCGCTTATCGAGGATTTCGGTCTTGAATTGCGTGCAGGCGAGACTGTCGCACTTGTTGGTGCCAGTGGTGCCGGCAAATCGACGTTGTTGCGCCTTGCCGCGGGGCTGCTGATGCCAAATGAGGGTTTGGTGATGGTTGCAGGTCATGCGCTGACGGAGTGGCGGGAAGGGGATCTGCGCACTGCAGTGGCCATGTTGCCACAGCGAAGTGCACTGTTGAGCGGTACCATATTGGAAGCGCTGTCACTGGGTCGAAGAGAGTTATCCGAAGATGAGGCCTGGGCTGTCTTGAAGGTTGTACGGCTGGATGAGGTGATTGCAGCGCGCGGCGGGCTGGAAAGCAGCCTGGGAGAAGCAGGGAGGGGCCTTTCTGGCGGAGAGGCGCGGCGTCTTGCGCTCGCACGCGTCTTGCTGCGGCAGCCTAAGCTGCTGTTGCTGGACGAGCCAACAGAGGGGCTGGATGAAAAGACAGCGGTGGCTGTTCTTGAAGGCATTCGCCGCTGGTTACCGGAAGCTGGAATTCTGATTGCCTCGCACCGGGATAGTGAAAAGCGGCTGGCTGACCGCAGGATTGAAATTCAATGCGCAAGCCGCGCTTGATCCAGAAATATATAAAAATGCATATTCAAAATGCATCTAATTGACTTGGATCAATGTTGAACCTCGTAGGTCGGCGCATGGATAAAAAAACATGTTTTTGAGATGCATGTTTTGGAAAGGAAATACAGATGGATTTCGATGTCGTTGAGCTGTCGCGCCTGCAATTCGCGATGACGGCGCTATACCACTTCCTTTTCGTGCCATTGACCTTGGGTCTCTCGATTATCGTGGCGATCATGGAGACGGTCTATGTGATGACCAACCGTCCCGTGTGGCGCCAGATGACCAAATTCTGGGGTACGTTGTTTGGAATCAACTTTGTTCTGGGTGTCGCAACAGGCATCACGATGGAGTTTCAGTTCGGCATGAACTGGAGCTACTATTCGCATTATGTCGGCGACATTTTCGGTGCGCCGCTGGCGATTGAGGGCCTTATGGCCTTCTTCCTCGAGGCGACCTTTGTTGGCCTCTTCTTTTTTGGCTGGGACAAGCTTTCAAAGGTTCAGCACGCCGTGGTGGCGTGGCTTGTTGCCATCGGCTCAAACTTCTCGGCCCTTTGGATTTTGATTGCCAATGGCTGGATGCAAAACCCCGTCGGCGCTGAATTCAACCCCATGACCATGCGTATGGAAATGACGAGCTTCTTTGAAGTTCTTTTCAACGAGGTTGCCCAAGCGAAGTTCGTACACACCGTTTCGGCTGGATACGTTACGGCATCGGTTTTCGTACTGGGTGTTTCTGCCTGGTATCTGTTGAACAACCGACATGTGGAGCTGGCGCGGCGTTCTATAGCCATCGCCGCAAGCTTCGGCTTGCTCTCGGCCTTGTCGGTCGTAGTGCTTGGTGACGAGTCCGGTTATTCGGCCAGCCAGTCGCAGAAAATGAAATTGGCTGCAATTGAGGGGATGTGGGAAACGGAAGCCGCACCAGCGTCTTTCACTCTGTTTGGCATTCCTGATCAGGAAGCGCGTGAAACCAAATATGCCATTCATATTCCCTATGTTATGGGCCTGATTGGTACACGGTCACTCACGGAAGAGATTCCGGGTATCGCCGAACTGGTAGAGCGGGCCGAACAGCGCATTCAATCTGGTATCATCGCCTATGACGCCCTGGTGGATATTCGCCAGGCCAAGGGTGATGCTGATGAAGCTGTCAAGGCGACCTTTGAAGAGCATAGTGCCGATCTCGGCTTTGCGTTCCTCTTGCGTCGCTATGTGGAAGATCCGCGCGATGCCACGCCCGAGCAGATTGCTGCTGCCGCCAATGACACCGTGCCAACGGTTTGGCCGCTCTTCTGGGCCTTCCGCATCATGGTGGCTCTGGGCTTCAGCTTTATTGCGGTGCTTGCCTACTTCTTCTGGCGTGCAAGTTTCAGAAACATGCGCTTCCCGCGCTGGTCGCTTTGGGGCGCTGTTATCATCATTCCTGCACCATGGCTTGCGGCAGAACTGGGCTGGTTTGTTGCCGAATTTGGTCGCCAACCCTGGACGGTGGACAGTGTGCTGCCAACCGTCATGTCGGTCTCGCATCTGTCGGTGGCTGACCTGCTGATCACCCTTGCGGGCTTCACGATCTTCTACATGGG
>JBNKQT010000223.1:0-4519 GCA_050297115.1 Ensifer sp.
GACGATTGCGATGCTGGCGAAATCGTTATCAAGTTTGCACATGACGTTGCTGAAACGCACCCAAAGGGCGTTGCTGCACTTGATCTTGCAAGCCGCGTAAATGAGCAGATGAATGGCAAGGCCTGCATGCAGGTTTTCCCGAACTCCACTCTGTTCGACGATGACAAGGTAAAGGAAGCCATGTTGCTCGGCGATGTTCAGCTTGCTGCACCATCGCTTTCCAAGTTTGAGGCTTACACCAAGAAGTATCGCCTCTTCGACCTGCCGTTCCTGTTCAATGATCTGGCTGCAGTCAACCGCTTCTACAAGACCGAAGCTGCACAGACGCTGAAGCACACGCTGGAAGACGTTGGTTTTGAAGGCCTGGATTTCTGGGCGTCGGGCATCAAGCAGTTCTCCGCCAAGAAGCCGCTTCTCGTTCCTTCCGATGCCAATGGCATGAAGTTCCGTATTCAGCCTTCAGACGTTGCGCTGGCTATGATTGAAGCCATGGGCGCCTCCGGCCAGAAGCTTGCATTCAAGGAAGTGTATGGCGCTCTGCAGACGGGTGTTGTGGACGGTCAGGAAAACTCCTGGTGCAACATCTACACCCAGAAGTTCTACGAAGTGCAGGACGGCATCACACAGACCAACCACAGCCTGCTTGGCTACCTCGTAATCACATCCAAGGAATGGCTCGACGGCCTGGACGAAGATGTACGCACGCAGTTCCTGCAGTTGGTTGACGACACGACCAACGCTTTCAACGCGTCGATCGCCGAGAAGGAAGCTGGTTGCCGTCAGCAGATCATCGATGCTGGCTCCGAGGTTCGTGAACTGACACCTGAGCAGCGTGCTGAATGGGTTGAAACGATGAAGCCGGTTTGGGCCAAGTTCGAAGCCGATGTTGGCAAGGACATGATCGAAGCTGCTGTTGCTGCCAACCAGGAATAATCAGCTTTCCTGCTAACTCTGTCCGGCCTCAATTTCGGGGCCGGACATTTTTGATATTGGTGGAGGGGAACCATGTCATTCCTGCCTTATGGACCGTGGGTGCTGCTCGCAGGTCTGGTCCTAGTTTATTATCTTGTCGATAGGGCCAAGCCCGAAGCGCTCGCACGATTTGAAGAAAACGTGCTTGCCATTCTGCTTGCCATCATCACGCTTGTGGCGTTCACGCAGGTGATTGCGCGCTACGGCTTCAATTCCGGCTGGAGTGGCGCTCTGGAGTTCCAGCGTATTCTCTTTGCCTGGCTCATCCTGTTCGGCATGAGCTACGGTGTGCGTTCCGGTACGCATTTGGGTGTGGACGCATTTGTTCGCATGATGCCACCACGTGCCATGAAAGTGATTGCCATTTTCGGCGCGGCGGCCTGCATTCTCTACGGTGCAATCTTCCTCGCCTCCGATTGGTTACAGTTTTTTGGCGCCGACACCAAGGGTGGCTCGGTCTTCTATTGGTCCAAGATTTTCAAGATCAATGCTGGTCTTGACGAAATGAAATGGCCGCAATTCATCGTCGACAGTTTTGGCTTCAAGGAGCGCCTGCCGCGTTGGTTGGCCTATTTGGTCCTGCCAGCCGGTCTTGCTCTTTTCATCTTCCGTTCGGCTCAGGCGCTTGTGCAAATTGCCAGGGGCGATCGTGAATTGATGATTGCCGGTCACGAGGCTGAAGATCTTGTGGCTGAACACAAAGACGCGTTGAAGGACTAAGGCCGATGGAATCAATTATCCTCTTTATCCTGGTACTTTCCTTCCTGTTTCTGGGTGTGCCGGTTGCTATTTCGCTGGGTCTTTCGGCCCTTTTGATCACCGCCTTCTTCTCAAACGACTCCATGTCGTCGGTTGCGGTGCAGATGATGGACGCCTCGCAGAACTATACGCTGCTTGCCATTCCGTTCTTCATTCTCGCATCTGCGTTTATGTCTACCGGCGGCGTGGCGCGGCGTCTCATTCGCTTTGCCATTGCAACGGTTGGCCATTTCCGCGGCGGTCTCGCCATGGCATCGGTTCTTGCCTGTATGATGTTTGCAGCCCTTTCCGGTTCATCGCCAGCCACGGTGGTTGCCATCGGCACCATCGCGATTGCCGGTATGCGACAGGTTGGCTATTCCAAAGCGTTCGCGGCGGGTATCATTGCCAATGCGGGCACACTCGGCATTCTTATTCCGCCGTCTATCGTGATGGTGGTTTATGCGGCTGCGACCAACGTTTCGGTAGGCCGTATGTTCCTGGCCGGTGTTATTCCGGGCGTCGTTGCCGGTCTCATGCTGATGGGCGCTATCTACTTTGTTGCGCGTCGCAGAAATCTGCCTGCGGAAGAGTGGAAGGGCTTTGGAGAAATCCTGGCTGGTGGCAAGGAAGCTGGGTTTGGCCTGTTCCTCATCGTCATCATCATTGGCGGCATTTACGGCGGTGTGTTCACACCGACTGAAGCAGCTGCCGTGGCTGCGGTCTATTCGTATTTCATTGCCATTTTTGTCGATCGCGACATGGGCCCGTTGAAGGAAATCCCGTGGGTGCGTGAAACCGACTCCGCGAGCGCACTTCTCGGCTTCAAGGCCTTGGTCTATGCGTTGTCATTTCTCTTCGTGTGGATGGTGCTCAGCTATTTCGCAACGGCAGATTCCGAAACCGTTACGGGCATGGGCCGTCTCTATGTAGGGCTTGTTGCTTCGGGCGCCATCATGGTTGCCTACGGCACATGGCGCGACAAGAGCCACAATCCCGTAGCGATCCTTGGGCATCTTGCTGCCAGTGCACCCATTTGGGGCCGCAACCTTGGCCTCATCGGCAAGGCCTTCTTCCCGGCAACGGTGAATGAGGAAACCCGCAAGGTGTTGGTTGATGCAGCGCGCACCACCGTGATGCTAATGTTTATCATCGTCAACGCGCTGTTGTTCGCGCACGTTCTGACTGCTGAACGTATCCCGGATGCCATCACCGAATTGATGCTGAGCTACGGTTTCAACTGGTTCACATTCCTGATTGCCGTCAACCTGCTTCTGCTTCTAGGTGGACAGTTCATGGAACCGTCAGGTCTGTTGTTGATCGTGGCGCCGGTTGTGTTCCCGATTGCGGTTGAGTTGGGTGTGGACCCGATCCATCTCGGCATCATCATGGTGGTGAATATGGAAATCGGCATGATCACACCGCCGATTGGCCTTAACCTCTTTGTCACCTCCGGCATTACCGGCATGAGCCTCGTGCAGGTGGTGCGTGCAGCTATGCCCTTCGTGGCTGTGCTGCTGCTCTTCCTGGTGCTGGTGACTTATGTGCCTGCCATGTCGACCTGGTTGCCGACCATGTTGATGGGCGCAGAGACAGTCGTTCGCTAGGAACCTGCTTCACCATTTTCCCCTCCCGCATTCGGGAGGGGCGCGGGTGAGGGGCTCACAACAATAAAAAACATCCCCAATAAGCCTCTCACCCGTGTCTTTTGGGCAAATCTCACATGCCGGGGAAATGGACCACATCAGTCCTGCTGTTCTTCCAGCGCCTTTCTGGCCTGTTCATAGTGTTCGGGTTTCATCTGCGAGCGGACAGCCCCAATGGCGGCAGCCAGAACAGCGAGGTCATCACTAAACCCGACAACGGCAATGAAATCCGGAATTGCATCGGCGGGCATGACGAAATAGGCGAGTGCCGCCAAAAGAATGCCTTTGGTTTTTGCAGGCGTTTGTGGGTCAAAAGCGCAAAAATAGGCTGCCACGGCATCCTCGCCAAATGGCATGCGCTTCACCGCCTTGCGAAAGGTCGACCAGAAGCCATTCTTCACCTTCTGCGCACGTTCTTCCTGCGTATCGGGTGAACCCGGCTCCAGAATGTCACCATATTTGACATCATCCATCAGCAGTCCCTCCTGACTTCACACCCATACCATGTGGGGTACCTGTCGCATAAATTCAATTCGAGTTCACGATGCAGCCTTGTCCATCGCTGTTGCGAGCTTGAAGTCCAGATCCGTCAAACCATCCGCCGAATGCGTGGTCAGCCGAACGCTAACGCTGGAGTAAACGTTGCTCCATTCCGGGTGGTGGTCCAGCTTTTCGGCCATCAAAGCGCTTTCAGTCATAAAGGCGAAGGCTTGCCGGAAATTGGCAAATTTGAAGTCCTTCACAATCGCCTTGCCATCCTCTTCCATCAGCCAGCCGTTGAGGGTTAAGAGTTTTTCTTCAATCTCGGGTGTTCCCAGTGGGGTTCGTTCCATGACATGTTTCTCCCGAATTGTTTGCTTTGAAAGGTAACATAGAATTGCAATCCGTGCTTTTTGTATGCCTCGGCAATATTTGCCGCTCTCCATTGGCAGAGGGCGTCTTTCGCCATCATGTGGAAACTGCTGAGCTGGCCAATATCTTCCAAATCGATTCAGCCGGGACGGGGGCCTGGCATGTGGGTAATCCGCCGGACCCTCGTTCTGTCGAGGTGGCGTTGTTCAACGGTATCGATATTTCTGCCCAGCGGGCGCGGCAGTTTCGCCAGGGTGATTTTGAGCAGTTTGACCTCATTCTCGGCATGGACCGAAATAATGTGCAGGCCA
>JBNKQT010000224.1:0-7991 GCA_050297115.1 Ensifer sp.
TGATGATACCAAAGGGCAAACTGTGAAAGGTCAGCACCCGAAGCATCCTCAAAGCACTTGATGTAATCTTCTATGGTGACAGCCTGACCGTCATGGCGTTCAAAGAAGAGATTCATACCGGCCTTGAAAGCTTTCGGTCCAAGAATGATCGAAATCATGCGGGTAACTTCCGAGCCCTTTTCATAGACAGTGGCTGTATAGAAGTTATTGATTTCCTTGTATTGTGTCGGGCGAACCGGATGCGCCAGCGGCCCTGAATCCTCGGGAAACTGGTCTGCCTTAAGTCGACGGACTTCGGCAATGCGCTTTACAGCGCGCGAACGCTGGTCAGCTGAAAACTCATGGTCACGGAAAACCGTCAGACCTTCCTTCAGGCACAGCTGGAACCAGTCGCGGCAGGTAATACGGTTGCCGGTCCAGTTGTGGAAATATTCGTGTGCAATAATCGCTTCGATGTTGGCGTAATCCGCATCGGTCGCGGTTTCAGGATCGGCCAGAACATATTTGTCGTTGAAAATGTTCAGGCCCTTGTTTTCCATCGCGCCCATATTGAAGTCGGAAACAGCTACGATCATGAAAATGTCGAGGTCGTATTCGCGCCCGAAAGCCTCTTCATCCCACTTCATGGAGCGCTTCAACGCATCCATTGCATAAGCCGCACGCGGCTCCTTGCCGTGTTCCACATAGATTTTCAGCGCCACATCGCGGCCCGACATCGTGGTGAATGTGTCTTCAATCACGCCCAGATCACCGGCTACCAGCGCAAAGAGATAGGCGGGCTTGGGGTGTGGGTCGAACCACGACACAAAATGCTTGTCCTCGCCATAAGGCGCGCCGCCAAGGTTGTTTCCGTTGGAAAGCATAATCGGTGCGGAGGCTTTGTCGGCAATGATGTGGGTCGTGTAAACGCCCAGCGCATCCGGTCGGTCATAGGCATACGTCATGCGGCGGAAGCCCTCAGCCTCGCACTGCGTGCAATAAACTCCGTTTGAGCGGTAAAGCCCCATCAATTCGGTGTTAGTGGAGGGCGAGAGCAGCGTTTCGACAGTGATTTCGAACGCAATCTCTTCCGGCAGGTCGGAGATGATCAGCTGCTTGCCGTTTTCCTCATACATGTCCGCTGACATTTCCATGCCATCGAAAAGTAACGAGGTAACATTCAGACCATCACCGTCCAGAACGAGCTTGGCATCTTTGGCTGCTCCTTCTCGGCGGTGAAACAGCGAACGTGCCGTCAGCTTTGTTTCTTTGGGATCAAGCTCGAAGGTCAGGTCGACCCGTTCAAGAACAAAATCTGTTGGTTGGTAATCTTCCAGATGGACGGCGTTGCCTGTGTCTGTCCGCATATCGGCTCTTGTCCTCAGTCGTTTTCCTCAATTGCTCGTAACCTTCCCCGCACTTTTATTTCCGGCAAACGAGCAGGCGGGCATCTCAAGACAAGGTGTCCGCACATTGAGTGTTACTGTGACAGCCAATTCTGAATGATTGATAAAATTTTCGATGAATTGAGCAAATTTACATGGTCAGCGCCATCCAGAATGTTGAATTGAGCGCCATCAGTATATTGCGAAAGAACAGTTTTATACTTTGCCGCATCAAACAACTGGTCTTGATCACCAGCAATCACCAGCACCGGTGACTTCATTGCGGCCATCCCTTCCGCCAATACATCGCTTGGGTCCAGGCTTTGAAATGTATTCCAGGTGATCTGCGGTGTGATCGTGTAATCAAAAGCGCCCCTGAGAAAGGCTTTCGGATAGGTGAGTTGCAGCACAACATCGTCGCCCATCATGTTCAATCCCATGCTTTTGAGAGCGGCAAGACCCAACATCTTGCGCCCAAGCGGCTGCAACCATGGATCAGGATTGGACTTGTTGACCGGGCTATCCAGCCCCAAAAACGGCGAGAAAAGAATAAAGCGGTCGGCCAAATCAGCTTGGTCGCTGGCAGCAAAGCGAATAGCGAGCCCGCCACCGAAGGAAAAACCGCCAATGACAATCTTGTCGTCGGGCTTTGCAGTCGCGCGGATCAGGTCAGCCAGATCATCAACGAGCTGATCGGGGTAAGAGACTGCGCCGCGCTCGGCAGGCGACGCGCCATGCCCTCTGAGATCAGGAACGATCACATCCGCCACACCGGAATAGGCGAGCGATGTTGCAATCGGGTTGAAAATCATGCCGTGCCACCCAGCGTCATGGAGAAGATAGAATTTCCATCTGCTGGATGCCGCTGCATTATATTCCCGATATGGCAGCTGGCTTCCATCGCGCGCTCTGAAGTTCTGCACGCGCGGCATTGAGTTGAGATTTGCCTCCGTCAGCCGATCAAAGTCCATACGGCTGACTTCGCCAGGCGCAAAGTCTTTCCGTGGAGACTGGGAGCTGGCCAGCATATAGGTTCCGACGACGGCAACCACCGGAATAGCCACCAGAACTGCAATGATTTTCTTCAGCATAGCGCCACCGTTCGGTTCGCTGGAATTCACTTCTCCAAGAATAACACGGATATAATAAAGAAAATGTTTCAGATAGCGACACCTGCGATCTTATGGGGCCAAATCTAGGGGGCTTGCGATGAATTGACGTATTTGCGCTCGAGCTATTAGACCGAAACGAGATTGCGGTGCCCTCAAGACACTGCTAAGAAGCATTCATCTGCTTCAAACCTGGATCGAAATCCTGCGGTAGTAAGCCTCAGAGAATGTGAATGGCCTCCATAATTCACGAAAATCCAATGCGGGGCATCGCTTTGAAGCTTGCCTCCGTAACCACCTTCATGGTTATGCAATCGGCGATCAAATTTGCCGGCCCCGGCATTCCAACTGGCCAGATCACTTTCTACCGCTCAGCATTCGCCATTATTCCAATTTTGGCTTACCTGGCGTTGCGCGGGCAACTGCGCATGGCATTCAAGACACAGCGTCCGCTGGGGCACTTTCTGCGTGGTCTTGTGGGCGTCATCGCCATGAGTCTCGGTTTCTACGGGCTCACAAAGTTGCCACTGCATGATGCGGTCGCGCTGTCATACGCCACACCGCTTTTCGCCGTTGTGTTCGCTGCCGTTTTTCTCGGCGAAACCGTCAGGCTTTATCGCTTGTCAGCCGTTATTGCTGGCTTTGTGGGAGTTCTGGTCATCTCGTGGTCGAAATTCAGTGTCCTGACCGGAGAGGGCGGGGATATGGATGCAGCGTGGGGTGCCGCTGCGGTCATAGTCTCCGCAGCCCTTGCCGCCACGGCTATGATGTTGGTGCGCAGGCTGGTTCAAACGGAAAAATCGGCAACCATCGTGCTTTATTTCTCGCTTACAGCTTCGGTGTTGTCTGCCTTTTCCATACCTTTCGGCTGGGCCCAGTTGTCATTCAGCGCCTTGGGGCTTTTGGCTTTGGCAGGCTTTTGCGGAGGGTTGGCGCAGATATTGCTCACGGAGAGCTACCGTTTCGCCGATATCTCGACCATCGCCCCGTTCGACTATGTTTCCATTGTCTACGGGTTGGTCATTTCATATCTGCTTTTTGCCGAAGTGCCCGAGCCGATGATGCTGGTGGGAACAGCTATTGTCGTTAGCGCAGGTATCTTCATTATCTACCGCGAACGTAAACTCGGCCTTGAACGCGCGTCCATGCGCAAGCACGTTAGCCCGCAGGGTTGAGCAAAAGTCGATATCAGATATTACGAGCGCCATTATCGAAGCGGGCACGGCGGCGTGCGGCGCGACGATTGTATTCCTCGGAAGCCGATACTGCGATCTTCACCGTATCAAATGTGCCCAACACAGCGGCAACAGTTTTTCTTGCATCCATTTTCATGATGGTCTTCCCTATCGTTGGATAAATTCGGCAAAGGTTGGTGCATGGCGGCGGCCATTAATGGCACGAGCCAGGCAAGCTGTGTTGCTCAAAGCGTGTGATGCGGCGCCATGCCTGATAACGCCGTCTGCCTGAAAAATATCGTGATTTGAAAAGTTGGTTCTGAAATTCCGATTCATGGCCTTGGATCCTGATTCTTTTTCCTCCCAAGACGGTACTTATATTGCAATGCAGCATTCATATTGCAACGCATAAGCACGTGAAGCAGCCATGCGAAAAATGCATGGCTGTTTACACAAAACGTTAACCTTGTTCTCAGGGCTTGAGGGCGGCTTCAAAAGCCAGCAGATCCATCCATGCCAGCCGCTTGCTTGCGGGTGCCAGTATCAGGTCTTGTGGGTGGAACATGGGTAGGGCGCGGAACCCCTTTCCGCCAATTGACAGCTCCTGCCATTGGCCGCGTGCATTGTGAATTGTGCTGCCATTGCCTAGAAAGAACCGCACGGCAATATTGCCCATGAGCAAAATGGCCCGCGGCTGTGCCAGTGCAATCAGCCGTTCGACAAATGGCCTGCAAATTTCCATTTCTGCCGGGGTAGGCGGGCGGTCGCCCGGTGGCCGCCACGGGATACAATGGGCAAGCGTCACATTTGCCTTGTCGATGTTGATCGCTGCCAGCATCCGCTCCAACAGATCGCCGTTTCGCCCGGAAAAGGCGGTACCCTCGCGGTCATCATCAGATGAGGGCATGGACCCCAAAACCAGGATATCAGACTGAGCCAATTCACCGGGGAAGACAGTGTTGCGCGCGCTGTTCTTCAGGTTGCAGCCTTCAAACGAGATGATGGCCTCTCGCAAAGCGGCAATATCTGCCGCGCCATCTGCTGTCGCCCGCGCATTGGCAATGGCTTCATCGTCAGGGACGGGCAGAGGGGTCGATGGCCGTATCGGGGGTGCCGTTGTCTGTTTTTGCGGCCTTGCGGCCTCGCGCGCCGCACTCGTTGCAGCCTTGCGTTCCGCCTGTTGTTTCTCCCGCTGCACTACAAATTCGGCAAGCCGGTCAACAGGCTCTTCTTCCAATAGATAATCAACTCCCGCATCTGCATAAAAATACAGAAGGGCAGAAAGCTCCCGTGCTGAAAGGTCCTGAGCGTTGATCATGAATTGACTATAGAGATTGCCAGGGCTGCTGCAAACACCGCGTTGTGTTTCATCCGCTGAAATTACGCCGCCCAGGCAGTGGCATCGTCACGTTCGCCAATCAGCGCCAGCCCATGTGCAATGGAAAGCAGCTCGCCACCGCTCTCAATGCACGAGGCATCGAAGCGCTCAGTAAAAATGCGCCGTACCGCCGGTACAAAGGATGTGCCGCCAGTCAGAAACACTTTATCAATCTCGCCTGCGGTCAAACCTGCATTGTTGATGGCTTCATCCAACGCTGTTTCCATCCGCGTCAGATCACCGGCAATCCAGCTTTCAAAATCGGCACGGCGCACCTTTTGCCGACCTTCCGGCCCAAGCGGTGCAAACTGAAACTCCGCCTCATCGGCACCGGAAAGCGCCATCTTCACCGCAGATATGGCCTGATAGAGCGGATAGCCTTCATCCTCTTCAATCAGATCAATAAATAGCTCCAGTTTTTCCGGCTCCTGGGCATAGCGGGCAATTTCCTGCAGGTCTGCAAAGTCTTTTGTCGTCTTGAAGATCGACAACTGGTTCCAGCGGGCAAAATTGGCGTAATAGTTGGAGGGAATATCCAGCCGTTTGCCAAAGCTTTTGAAAAAGCCGCCTTTGCCAATCAGCGGGCAGACGACATTGTCGACAATGCGATAGTCAAACGTATCACCCGCAATGCCAACACCTGAATGCCCAATCGGGGTCGCCACCAGCCGCCCGGCAACACGCTCAAAACGAATGATGGAATAGTCAGACGTACCCCCGCCAAAATCGGCGACCAGCACATTGGCATCCTCGGTCAGATTTTCAGCGAAATAGAATGACGCCGCCACCGGCTCCAAAACGAATTGCACCTGCGGAAACCCAAACCGCTCTAGCGCCGCATTATAGCGCTCCAGTGCCAGCGCTTCATTTGCGTTTACCCCTGCAAACTGCACCGGCCTGCCCGTCACAATTCGCGTCACATTCTGCGGCCACTGGTCCCCTGCATAAACCATCAGCCGCCGCAGAAACGCTTCCATCAGGTCAGAAAATTCAAACCGCCGCCCAAAGATTGCTGTGTTCTTGAAGAGTGGGCTCGCCGCAAAAGTCTTGATCGATTGCAGAAACCGCGCATCACCTGGATTATCGATAAAGGTGCGAATGGCCGCCGCCCCTGCATCCACCTTCAGCGCGGAGACGCCAAAATCCCGGTCTTTCATAAAAGCAAGGCAGGTACGCATCGTATCCGTCACGCCAGCCGAGCTTTCAAAATCCAGAGACCGCGTGCCATCACCAGCCTTCACGGCCATCACAGTATTGGTCGTGCCAAAATCGAAGCCAAGGGATGTCATGGCAAAGCGCTCCTGAGGGCAGGGGGGGAAGGTTTTGATGGGCAAAAGAAAAGGAGCGCCCTGATGCCACAGGCGCTCCCGCATTGCAAGGAACGGACTTGAATTTAGATCGACTTGGAAGCCCCGCCATCACAGCGGATCATCGCACCTGTAATATAGCTAGCTGGCTCAGAGCAGAGGAACGCAGCCGTTGCCGCAAATTCTTTCACATCGCCCAAACGCCCCGCCGGGATTGTCGCCACAGAAGCCGCACGCACGTCTTCCAGCGACTGGCCGCTCTTTTCGGCATTCGCCGTATCCAGCTCCATAATCCGGTCTGTCAAAATACGCCCCGGCAGCAACAGATTGGTCGTCACTCCATATTGCGCCACTTCGGCAGAAAGCGTCTTCGACCAACCGGCAAGCGATGCACGCAGCGTGTTGGAAAGCGCCAGATTGGGGATCGGCTCAATCACGCCGGACGACGCGCAGGTGAGAATACGCCCCCAACCACGCTCTTTCATGGCAGGCAGCAAAAGGTTGGAAAGCGAAATCACACTCACAACCATTGACTGGAAATACTGTGTCAGTTTCTCCGCCGACATGGCGTCCGTGGTGCCAGGCACAGGCCCGCCCGTGTTGTTCACCAGAATATCAACGCCGCCCAATACCTCATTGGCTTTGGCCGCCATCATCTCGGCAAAATCGGGATCCGTCAGATCGGCAACCACATAGTCAGCCCGCCCATTGCTCTCGGCATTGATCGCATCACAATTGGCCGCCAGTTTGTCCTCTGAACGCCCGCACAAAAGCACATCGACACCCTCGCGCGCCAATGCCACAGCCACGCCATGGCCTAGCCCGCGTGAAGCCGCCAACACCAATGCACGTTTGCCTGCGATACCAAGATCCATAGGTTCCCTCTCTCAATTGTCCTGCTGCTTGCCGGGCCGAAATTTGCCACCCGTCACTCAGATTTGCTTTGTTTTAGGAAACTAGGTGAGACGTACGAGAACTTCAACAGCCTGAAAGGCGCTATTTGGCTCCTCAATAACCGAGACCAACGTCGCAAATCACACTGCATGTCCCCAATTGGGAATTGTGGCGGATTGCGATTCTTTATGTAAAGCGTTCCACAACGACATTTTAAGAGAGATTTCATGAAGCTGGGTCGCATTTCATTTTCCATCACTCTATTTTTTGCTAGCGTAGGGTTGGCCAATGCGGCCACATTTGGCTCTGTCGGTATTGATGACAACAGCAAAGGCCAACACCTCGCTATTCAGCTCAACGCCCAGGGTGTTGATTATCTCAATACCTGGGGCGGTGGGCGTTTTGTATTTGGCGGAACCTATAGTGGTACAGGTGTGGTCTTCGCGAACACGCCCAATCCAGGTGAGGCAAACGGTGTCAGCGTCAGGCTCCATGTTCAATCAACCACCGGCGGTCTCTTCCAGTTCAACGCCGGCAAAATCGGCTGGTTCAGCGAGAAAGACTTCACCTACCGCGCAGGCAGCTACTACACAGCCGGTGTCAGTCAGCTCTTCGGCGATCTTCGCAGCTATTTCCTGTTCGGCGACGTCCTGAGAACGGTCGGCACGGTCGCCGCAGCAACGGTTACAATTTACAACCCCACAAACGGCTCAAACGGCAGGGGTCAGTATGACCTGCACGACTATGCCCGCATGGGGCAGGGC
>JBNKQT010000225.1:0-10239 GCA_050297115.1 Ensifer sp.
TAAATCCTTTTCATCGGCATCAGCTACATTGGATGGAATTGAGGTCGCGCATATGATCCGGAAGGGTCAATTTAACGCAGAAGAACAATCCGCTTTTCAGCAATTTGCTGCGCTCGCTGGATAACTGCGTCTAGCGATAGCTACATCTGCGACCATTCCAAAAATTTGCGACCCCCCCCAAAAAAAGGCCGCCTGATATCAGCAAACTCGGGATCGCTGCAAAAGTCGTGCGCCATCACTCGACGGCGTCCTCGTGTCAAACAGCCTGATCTCCGACATGGCAGCCCGCAGCGATTGCATCGAACGCATGAATGGCGCCGATGGATGTCAAATTGCGGGAGAAATTCGGGTCAGATGTCACAACGAAGATGACTTTTTCAGAATACCAGGAGTCGACAATGGCGAGGTCGGGATCGGCGTTGAGAAGGCGGGCCAAATTATCTTGTCCATCTGAGAGCGGCAGAAAGACGACGCCCATCGGGCGATCGAGAACGGGTGGTGAAAAATAGGGTACAAGGCCTGTCACAAGGCTTGCCGAGATGCAAAGCAGCGCCATGAGGCTATAGGCGATCCAGGCCGGTGGCGTTGATTTCGGTTCGCTTTGATACTCGGGAACTGTTATCACTGCTTGCATGTTCGCCTGGCCCTGTTGCCAACAAAATAGGCCAGCCGCCATTATGGCGGCCAGTCTGTTTTTAGATCAGAACTCTTCCCATGATGCTTCAGCAACGGCAGTGTCTGAACTCGAGAAAGCGCCAGCAACTTTTTTCACCAACTGTCGGACCGGGGACCCTGAACGCGCACCCTCGGTCTTGGCTACAACGCGAGATTCGCTGGGCGCGGTGCTTGCCATTGGGGACGAATGACGCGACTGATTGGTCGTGAACTTGCTCAGCAATGTGTTCAGCGTTTGAACTTCGCTCGCCAATGCATGGCTTGCCGCGTTCGACTCCTCCGCCACTGCCGCATTCTTCTGGGTCGCTTGATCGATCAAGTTGACCGCAGAATTGACTTCGCGAAGGCCAGAAGCCTGCTCCTTGGAGCCCGCCACGATCACTTCGACATTGCTGGTGATTTCCTGAATCTGCTTGGCGATTTCATCCAAGGCCGCGCCTGTCTGACCAACCAGCGTCACACCGTTCTTGACCTGATTGCCTGATGTTGTGATCAATTCCTTGATCTCCTTGGCGGCATTTGCGGACCGCTGTGCCAGCTCACGAACCTCCTGCGCCACAACGGCAAATCCTTTACCTGCCTCACCAGCACGCGCCGCCTCAACCCCTGCATTGAGGGCCAGAAGATTTGTCTGGAACGCAATTTCGTCGATTACCCCAATGATGTTACTGATCTGGCCGGAGGACTCATTGATACCGTCCATAGCGGTAATTGCCTCATTCACAATCTTGCCTGAGCGTTCGGTATTGGCCCGTGTTTCGATGACCAGTTTCACCGCGTCTTCTGCACGTTTTGACGTATCGCGCACCGTTGCAGTAATTTGGTCAAGCGCAGCAGCGGTTTCTTCAACGGATGCGGCCTGTTGCTCGCTACGTTTCGCCAAATCATCCGCGCCACTGCGGATTTCGGAGGCGCCAGCGCCGATTGTGGACGAACTTGAATAGATTGCGTTCAGCGTGCCCTCGAGTTGTTCGACCGAGCTGTTGAAGTCCGCTCTCAACATTTCGAACTCTTCCGGGAAGGGATCGCTCAAATGAGCGGTCAAATCTCCACGCGACAGTGCGGCCAAACCCTTGGCGAGATTTTCAACAACGAAGCGCTGTGATGCTTCGGTCTTCGCCTTCAACTCATTCGATTTCTGCTGTTCGTCCAAGGTGAGCTTTCGGCTTTCCTCAGCCGCGTCTGCCATCCTCATCGCTTCGTTCTTGGATGCGTCAGCCTCGGCGATCGCAGATGCATTGCTGATCAGCGCCTGTTCGAATTTCACTGCAGCCAGAAGTAGCGGAGGAACAGAAACGACAACGATCGTTGCGTGAATGACAAGGTGTATGAAAGCGTCGCCCGAAGCCGCCTCCGACCAAATGATCGACGGCAATGCGAATGTCAGAAACAAATGGTGGCCAACAACAATTGCGTTGTAAACGACCAACGACCGCCAGCACAGATAGAAGAGCATGAACGTGTTGACGATGAAAAACATCATGTGAGCTTCTTGAACGAATTCCGGTGGAAGCGCGGAAGCTGCGTAGATTAGAGCAATCATTTGCACAGCGAAGGATGCGCCGGTTACGGCCCGCGCGGTCTGCTCTTCTTTGTATATCTTTATAGCGGCTACTGAAGCCACAGCCGAAGCTAAGGCAAAAAAGGCGGTGATAGCCACGCTTCTACCGGACATTGCAGCAACGCCAATATTCAGCATCGCCAGCATCGGCACAAAGAAAATGAAGAAGCGATTCGCATTTCTGCGTACTGATTCTACAGTCAATATCGTATTTTTCGAAGCCAACATATCAGACATTTGAAACCCCCAAAGGTAAGTTCCAATTATAATGCTTATTAGTACTTTAAATATTGGTAAATTTCTGTAAAAATTCTTGCGCCCATCCTGTAAACGGCCAGCTCAACCAGAGGTGTATATTTCATGTGTATGTATATAGGCATCGTAACGTCGACTTTGCTGCAGCGATCCCGAGTTTGCTGATATTAGGCGGCCTTTTTTGGGTTGCGGGATATCAACAAACTCGCGATCCCTGCAACAAGGTCTATCTGACGTAGAAAAACACCGCGTATAAGATCACGTCTTTCGGGTGATGGCTGCCTTTGTAATCAATCATCTCCGCAAAGCTCGGTCTGTAATCTGGAAATCAGACGAATCCTATGACGCCATCAGATGAACAGAAAGTTTGCGACGGAACCCCTCCGAAATCTGCCCCTGCAACACGTCCGCCTTTCACCACCTCTTGAATGGCCCCATCGCATTAAAAACACTTTCTCTCCAATAAGCATGCCTGCGGAGAGAAAGCATAATCGCCGGAACAATAGCCAGAGCTGGCCTATTGGCAGATAGATTCCACAGACGCCTTTACCGCACTCGGATCGAAAATCCGGTCCAGCCATCCCTCTTTGAAAATAACCGGCTGGGCCTCCTCAATGGCCAGCAGGCACCCGTCGGAAAGCCGCCCGCCGGGCTGGATACCGAAGGCAACGGCGATCAGGATCGTCATGTGTCCAAGCAGAAAATCTTCCGCCGCCTGCGCCGGCACGCCGCGCCGCGTCGCCTCCTTGACCGCATCTGCAAGCGCCTGGGCAAATGTCGCGCCAACCGACTCAGAAAGTGCAGGCTCAAGAATTGCCATTTGTTCCACCGTACAACGATGGGCGCGCATGACCGGACGATAGATGGCGCGGGCGATTTTCTCGCAGGGCTGATAGTGCTCCTCAGGCCCTTGATGCAGCGCGCAAATGATATGCTGCTTGGCCTTGATGCCACCAAAATAATCCTTTTGCGCGTCCGGGTCGGTTTCGTCATTAAAGAGCGGCGGATGGCACGGATGGGCGACGAAATAGGTAATATCGGCACGCTCCGGCAATGTTCCGGCATGAGGTGCGGCCGCATCGAGCATGATAACTGCAGTGCCCGGTTTCAATCTCTCCACAAAGGTGGAAAGCACTTTGCCGATCAAGCGGTCAGGCACGGCGAGAATGACCGCATCAGCGCGCGAAAGTGCGCTATCCTGATCGATGCAATCAAGCCCTGTTGCCTCTTTCAGGCGCTGGCGGTTTTCTTCGCTAACCTCCACATGCAATACCTCATAGTCGGTTTCCATAAGGTTTGTCGAAAGCCTGACGCCCATCTTTCCGCCGGCGCCCAAAAGTGCAATTGTCTTCATCATATTTCTCCTTTTTGAGGCCTGAGACCAGTCGAGAAAACCGGCCAGACCTTCCTGTCAAGTCAGTCTTTCCCGTCACGAGTTGTCAGAAAAAAGTCCGGCGCGCCCATCTGGCCGCCTTTGAGCGTGACCTCCAGCCCGTCGATATCGCCGGAAATTGAATGGGCCTTGCAAAGCGGCGCGCCCGGGGCGAGCGGCGCCAGAGCAGACAAGGCCTCCACCCCGAGCGCCGTTGTTGCGTGACCCGACGTATCACCGCCGGCAATCGCCACGCGTTCCACGCCTAAATGTCTGCGCATCCTCAAAATCAGCGCCCCGAGCCCCGCCCCGATACGCCGATTTGCCTCCTCCAGAGAAATTCCGGCAGCAGCAGCCACCGCAGCCAACCGGGCAATCTCACCGCTCTCCGGCAAACGTGATGTGGCAACAATCACATCGCGTCCTGCCGCCATGAGTTCCAGCGCCTGCCGCCCAACCTCATCAAGGGCTGAAGCAAAGGCGCGCTCGTCAACACAAGCAAGCACATCGAGGTCGAGGACAGCGAAGCCCGCCTGTTCAGCCACATCGAGCTGCCCAGCGGTGACCTGTGAGCAGGAACCGGAAACACAAAACAGGCGGCCGGATGGCATTAGACGTGGCGCCTTGAAACTCTGCGGCAAGCGGCCTGTCGCCCGCCAATAGGCAACCAGCGCATATTCGACCCCTTGCGAACCAACGGCGAAGACCCGCTCAGCACCTTCATTAGCAACAAGCCGGCCAACTTCAGCGAGACCTTCCTCATCAATGACATCAAGCGCGATGATCTGCGCACCGCCGCTACGCGCGCGTGCAACCGCAGCATCTGCCTCGCCCGCCTTTATTTCGATGAAGCTGACCAATCCGGTCTGGCGCGCCGTTTGATAGTGGAGATGTCGTCCAAGATTGGCCTCCGCCATCGGCGTAACCGGATGGTGGCTCATCACCGGATGCCGGTCGAGCCGGTGGATCGTCTCGCCAAGGCCGGCATAAAGCTCACCGAAAATCTGATAACGGCGCAATGCGGGCGCGCCGACAACGAGTGGGGTCCAGGCGCCGCCAAGGCGGGGCGCACCGATGTCAATCGCCTTTCCGATCGAGCCCGTCTCGGGTGAGGAGTCGAAAGTCGAGCAGACTTTATAGTGGGTAATGCGGGCGCCGGTCTCCTTCAACGCATCAAAGACAGACGGTAGGTTTTCATCCATCCAGGCGGGGCTTTTCGACCTGGAAAGTCCGGCAATCCCGACAACGGAAAGGTCCGGATAGCGCGCCAGCATCTGCGCATCGGGGGGCGCCAAAAACAGCATCGTCGGCACGCCGGAGAAGCTCAGCACCTCCATTACCGCCGAAGAACCGGTAAAATCGTCGCCGTAAAAGGCCAAAAGCGGCGGCTCCCCCATTTCAGTCAGCCTTTCCCGCCTGGCAACAATGCAGAAAGTTCCGCAATTTGCTCAGCATGCTTTTCAAGCGGAATATCGCTCATTGCCGCTTCCCACGCTGCGCGCAATGCCTTGACACCGGCGCCAACCCCCATGGGGTGGGCCATGATGCCGCCACCAGCCGTAACAATGAGATCGGGTGATCCCACAGCCTTCCAGGTCGCTGCCGCCTGGTGCACAGTTTGCCCGGATGAAAACACCGGCAATGCACAAATGGGAGAATTTTCAAACATCGGCTCGGCAAGCGAGCGGGCAGAGGCAACGACACTTTCATTGCTCTCTGAAAACTTGTTGTCGAGGCCGTTCACATGCATATGATCGGCGCCGGCTAGCCGCCAGAACTTGGACCAGGCAGCAAAAGACCATCCAAGCATCGGGTCACGCGTGAGTGCACCCCAGCCATTGCGGTGGCCGTGGATCGGCAACGCGCTATGACGGCCAAGCTCAATCATGCCGGCAAGACCGACGGAATTGACGCTCGCCATCACGCAGGTTCCCCCATTTGAAAGAACAAAATCATGACGACGGCGCATCTCGTCTATTTCACCGGTAAGGTTGAAGGCAACCATTGTCTTGTGGCCATGTTTGTCGGCTGCCTTTTCAACCGCATACATGACATGACGAACCCGGTCCTCAAAGCGGTTGCCTGGTCCGTCTGATTGCAATTCGTCATCCTTGACAAAATCGATGCCGGCCTCGGCAAGTGTACCTACAAGCGCGCCGGTCTCTTCCGCAGAAAGGCCGACGGACGGCTTGATGATCGTGCCAATAAACGGCCGGTTCTCAATACCTGTCAGACGCCGGGTGCCGGCCACACCGAATGCAGGGCCCTGATAACGTTCGGCGAAAGCCGATGGCAGGCGGATATCAAGCAAACGAATACCGGAAAACTCTCGAAGCTCGAACAGGTTTCCGGCAACCGTTGACATCAGGTTTGGCAACGAAGCGCCAATATTGTCGAGCGGCCAGGAAAGCGTCACCCGCGCCCGCGCCCAGCCAGACGCAATATCTTTCGGCATTCCACTGCCAGGTAGCGATGGTGCACCCGGCTCGCCGAGCAAATCCAGCTGCTCAACCCGCGCTCCGGCCCGTTCTTTCAATTCGGGCGTTTCACCCGGCACGGCAACAAACGTGCCGGAAGACTGCTCCCCGGCCATCACTTCGGCGGCCCGCAACGGGTCAAATGCAGTCTCAATTATATAATCCGCTTCAATACGAACGGGATCAGTCACGCGTCACCTCAAAGCCTGGCTATCGTCTGGCATCTCCACATCGAAGAAAGCGAGTGCAGACGGCGTAAGTTTGACAACAGGATTAACGACCGGTTCAAACGCAGTTTCCAGCCAGTCTGCATGAGCGGCGGCGGCTTCAAAACTGCCCTGATCCAGAATGGCAGCCCGCCCCCTCGCAGAAAGGCGGAAGGATTGTTCGCATCCCGTCAAGTTGGCAATCACCAGGCGAACAGCACCCTCGCGACAAACCGCAACGCCCGGCATCTTGTCCGGCAAGCCTTCGGTGGCACACCGCCGCCCTCCCGCAGACAGAGCCTTCAAAAGATGGAATATCGGATAAACGACTGCTTCCGGGTGCGCCTCATACCATGGCCGGGCGACGCTACTGCGGGCGGCAACAACCCCGAACGGACCCACCGGTGCGGCAAGCGTCATGGCCTCGACGTTGTGGCCAAGACTTGCAGCAATTGCACCAAGCGCCCATGAGGCGCCAAGCAGGGAACGCGCCCGAGGGTCCCAGGTTGCCATGGTCAGGCGTCGCTGGTCGGGGTTGGGCGAAACAACCTCCCCATAAGGGTTCATGCGCATGCCGATCGCGGTCAAACCCAATCTGTAGGGACGCTCGCAAATGGCTCGCGCGCTGGCGAATATGTGGGGTAGCGTCTCGAGCGTCTGAACAACACTCACATCGTCAGCCGCATGCACAGTTGCCGAATTGCCGTGCGTTATAAAATCCGAAAGCGTGCAATCAGGTCGGCAGCGGTTGAATTCGGTGAAGTTTGTCAAAACGCCGCCACCAATCCTTGCCGAGGGGAAAACCGCACGCGCTGCCTTCAAGGCACCTACAGGATCAAGGCCGGACGGCCAGGTACCAGTCGGCTGATAACTCGACAAATAGTCTGCCGGCAGAGCCATCACATGGCGGGGAGAAAGGTGGTATTCATCACAAGTTTCTGCCACCCGGCGCAACTGCTCAAGAGGCTCGGCATCATCAAGCACAATCTCCAGGTCCAGTGCGCCATTCGTCACCTCAAGGAAGGCCTTCGCCTCGCTCACAAGCGTTGCCGCATTGTTTGGCGTAACACGAAGAAGAAGCGATGACAGGCCGGCCTGTGCAATCAGTTCGTTCGATGCGGCATTGCCCAACCAGTCGGCATCTGCGGCCAGCAGTAACTCCGGCAGGTTTTCGCTCAAAGGCGCACCGATTGAAACAGAACCACTCGTCTGATTGCTCTGCAATACCGGTGTCCCACTGACAGTGATGCGAACTTCCTGCTGCTGTGTTTCGCCAGCCGCGATCTCATAGTCAAATGGTTCAACAAGCGGCCGGCAATAGGTTTTGAAGGAAGCATCGGACCAGTTGCGCTGGTCCTCCATCTCAAAGACCTCGCCTGAAAAAGCGATATCAAGACTTAAGCCGTCGATTTCAAAAGCAAGACCTGCAATGTCCTTCACCGGTTGCGAAGGCTTTATCCGGTCGGGCATTAAAAGCGTTTCGCGTTGCCCCGCACAAGACGTCACGCGCACCGGCTGGCCTGCAACACTTTTTAGCGGGTGCAATACGGTAAAGCCCGTCCGGTTGGTTACAAAGCGCACATTTGCACGCGCCTTGCCGCTGGCAATGATGGTGCCATCTGCGCGGCCTTCATAGACAACCTCACATTCCAATGCACCGCTGCCGACTTCGAAACGCCGTTCATAGCGGAAATAGTCATGCCCGGTTTCCAGCTTCTCGCGAACATTTTCAGCAGGCATTGTTGCCCAATTGTGATCGCGAACAGGGAAATCGATTTGCCGGACGAGTTCTGTTGTGCCGAGCGAAATGGCCCGCAAGGCGCCGGCGTCGATCTGCACCGACAGCGCACCAACTGTAACAACACGGCGCGCTGCCACCTCTTCGGTACTGCCGGTTTCAAAAATCAGCGCCTCGACTTTGCCTGACGGATGTTCTGCAGGCATACTACTCACCTCAAATGCGCTCCGCACCATAGGAGATCGCCTGACCGTTTTTTCTGTCAAAAAGGACGGTGCGCGCCATTGCCATCGAGATCGAAACATTCTGACCGACTTTGGCAACCGCATGGGCATCGACCTCAGCAACAACATGCGCGCCGGCCAGATTGAAGCTTGCATAGCTGCGTGAACCGGTCGGCTGAACAACTTCAATTTTAACGGGAATTCCGCTTTCGAAATTGATTAGAACGTGTTCCGGGCGCAAACCAAGCAGGCATGGCCTGCCGCCTTCCGGCCTGGTCTGCCAATGCGTATCCCCGAATTCGATAATGACACCATCATTAAGCCGAAGCCCGTTGCCATCCGGCGTAACGACGGCCTCGATCATGTTCATCTGCGGGGAGCCAAGGAATTCCGCCACGAAGCGATTGACCGGCCTTTCAAAAAGCTCAAACGGGGTTCCGCACTGGACGATTTCTCCGTCCTTGAGAAGCACAATGCGATCGGCCAGCGTCATCGCCTCAATCTGGTCATGCGTAACATAGATAAAAGTCTTGCCGATTTCCTGGTGCAGCCGCTTTAATTCTTCGCGCATGCCGTCACGCAACTTGGCGTCCAGGTTGGAGAGCGGCTCATCAAACAGATAGAGGTCGGCGTCGCGAACGATTGCACGGCCAATGGCAACCCGCTGGCGCTGGCCGCCGGAAAGCTCCCGGGGAAAACGATCAAGGATCTGTTCGATGTGCAACATGCCGGCAGCGCGTCTGACACGGTTTTCAATCTCCGTATGCGGGAAACGGCGCGCCCGCAAACCGAAGGCAATGTTTTCATAGACCGAAAGATAAGGGTAAAGCGCGTAGCTCTGGAACACCATCGCGATATTGCGATCTTTCGGCTCCGCATGCGTTACATCTTTCTCCTTTAACATTATTTCGCCGGAGCTTACCTCATTCAACCCGGCAATCATCCGCAACAAGGTTGACTTGCCACAGCCGGACGGACCGACGAGAACGATGAATTCGCCTTCGCTGACCTCCAGATCGATCCCTTTGACAGCGTGATACTGGCCATAAAATTTTTCAAGTTTCGCAAGTTTCAAATTGGCCATCTGCCTATCCCTTGACTGCACCCATACTAATGCCGCGGACAATGACCCTTTGCATCGTACCCACGACCACTGCGACCGGAATAAGACCGAGCATGCTCATGGCCCCGATCTTCGACCAGAAGGTCGACTGGGAACCGAAATAGCCGGTCACTTGCACCGGATAAGTGACCACTTCGGATCGCGTGAGAACGAGCGCAAAGAGAAATTCATTCCAGGCAAAAAGAAACGTGAAAACCGCGGTGGCAAACAGGCCCCCTTTGACCATCGGAACAACCACTTTGGTCAGAACCTGCCATCGCGCCAACCCGTCAATCATCGCGCTTTGTTCCAGCTCCACCGGTATTTCCTGGATATATCCACGCATCATCCAGATAACGTAAGGCAGGTTGAACGCCGTATAGAGCAGGATCAGCCCAATGCGCGTATCGACAAGATGCCAGGTGGTGAACAGAATGAAGACCGGAAACGAAATCGTAATCGGCGGTACCATGCGCTGCGAAATTATCCACAAAGTGAGGTTATCCCCACCCGTCTTGTAGCGAACGATGGAATAGGCTGCAGCCGAACCGAAAACCATTGCCAGCAAGGTACTGACACCAGCAGCAATGAAGCTGTTGACGATGCTTGCCACGTCACCATCGCGAAAT
>JBNKQT010000226.1:0-3038 GCA_050297115.1 Ensifer sp.
GTTCGCGCTCCGCTTCTTCGGGAAAGTCCTTGTATTCCAGCCAGCGATAGCCATGCGAAGCAATTTCCCAACCCGCCTCCTTCATCGCCGCCACAGCCTCCGGGTTGCGCGCCATTGCCAGCGTCACCCCATAAACCGTCGCAGGCACATTCAGCGATGTAAACATGCGATGAAGTCGCCAGAAACCGGCACGCGAGCCGTATTCGTAAATCGATTCCATATTCAGATTGCGCTGCCCCGGCCAGGGTGCTGCACCCACGATTTCAGACAGCAGGTTTTCAGACGCCGGATCACCATCGAGAATGGTGCTTTCCCCACCCTCTTCGTAATTGATCACAAACTGCACCGCCACATTGGCCCCACCCGGCCATTTCGGGTCGGGGGTCTCTCGTCCATAGCCCACCAGATCACGCGGTGTCGCAGTATCAACAATCATATTACAAACCTCGTTGGATGCCGGTTTCAAAACGAACCAGCCAAATTTATCAATCGATCAAAAACTATTGCGCCGCAAAAAGCTTGTCGAGTGCCTTCAACGCAAATGGTGTTCAAAACGAAACGTATCGGGAAGGGATGGCCCTTCACGCCCGATAATGGGTGCAAGAACACAGTCTGCCAGATGATGGGCAATGCCAAACGAAATCTTGAAGCCGCCCGTTAGCGCATGGATATGCGGAAAATCAGGATGTAGCCCGGCCATCGGATCACGTGCGACTGCCTTCGGCCGCAACCCCGCCCAGCGCTCCAGCACCGGCGCGTCCCGTAAAGCTGGAACGAGCGCACGCGCACGCGCAATCAGGTCATCCAGCTGATGGTCAGTTGACGCCGGATCTTCAAACTCGTTCTCGCTCGTTGAGCCAATGGCAATGCGACCACCTTCATGCGGAATCACATAAAGCCCGTTCAGATAGATCAGCGGCAAACCCGGATCGAAATCTGCTGAAAGCAAGGCCGATTGGCCTTTGACCGCCTTACCAAGAGGCTGATCTCTCAGTGGGCCAAGCGCCTCCAACATCTTGAAGGCGTGAAACCCGGCAGCGACGATACAATCTCCAAAGGCAATGCGCCTACCGTCTGCAACAAACGCCAAACCGCGCTCCGGCTCAAAGCCGGTCACGCTTGCATGTTCCCAAATCTCGACATTTGGCGAAGACCGTAACACTGCAATCAAGGCACCCGTCACCGATCGCGGTGCTGCACGCCCCGCAAATGTGTCAAATACAAAACCCTGGTCAAATCCGGTGGCATCCGGCCAGCCATCAAATGGAGGTGTATCCTCCACCCGCCATTCAAATTGCCGATCAGCCGTTTGCCAGTTTACAAGCGCTTGCGCCTGATGCCGCAGGGCTGCCTCTCGGTGACGTGGCTTTGACATGGGCATCAACCGCCCCGTCCGGCGGTAACCAGCCTTCAACCTAGTGCGCGCCTCCAAAGTGGCAACCTCGCTTTCAAGCGCAATAAGTGCATCAAACTGAAACTGCTTTTTGGCGTTCCATCCGTCTGGTTTGTGGGCCATCAAGGCCCCCAAATGCCCATTGCTTGCGCCTCGCCCAAGCTCCCCGGCATCGGCCAAGACAACAGAAAGCCCGGCGTCAGCTCCCTTGAGCGCCGCCCAAAGGCCCATCACCCCGCCACCAACGACCAGAAGGTCACAGTTGCGGTCGACCGATTGACCTTGGTCGCCTTGCGCTCTATCGACATTTGCCATGAAAAACGAAACAACCTCCGGCCAGACACTGGAATGGCATGAGGGCGATATGCCCTATTCCAAAGAATTTGGCGACCACTTTTATTGCCGCACCGATGGGCGGGCAGAATGCGGCCACGTCTTTATCAATGCCAATCGTTTGCATGAGCGCTGGGCGCAAAACAGCGAATGCGTGATCGGTGAACTTGGTTTCGGAACAGGCCTCAATTTCTGCGAAACCTGGCGCCAATGGCGCGAAGCCAAACCGCAGGGCAGCCTGCACTTCATATCCTTCGAACTTTTTCCCATGGATCGCGAAAGCATTGGCCGAGCGCTCATGCAATGGCCCATTCTCGAACATGAGCGTCAAAACCTTGCCACAAACTGGCCGGATGTCCGAGAAGGGACAATATCCATCGACCTGGAAAGCAATGTTCGCCTTACGGTGATCTGCGGCGATGCACTCACCAATCTTTCCAATATGGAACAAACATTCGACGCTTGGTATCTTGATGGCTTTGCCCCATCACGCAATCCCGACATGTGGTCGGAAGAACTCCTGCGTTCTGTTTTTGAACATACCAAACAGGGCGGCTCATTCGGCACCTATGCCGCAGCGGGCTTCGTGCGACGCAACCTGCAAGCCGCTGGGTTCAAAGTGGAACGCCGACCCGGTTTTGCAGGTAAACGCGAGATGCTCTACGGCACCAAACCCTGAAAACAAAAAACCCGCCACAAGGACGGGTCTTTTTCGTTTCTCTGAAACAATCAATCAGGCAGTTTCGAGATATTCCGAATTGCCTTCCGGCTCGCGCAGCACATAGCCGCGGCCCCAAACGGTTTCGATGTAGTTCGTGCCACCTGCAGCATTCGCCAGTTTCTTGCGCAGTTTGCAGATGAAAACGTCGATGATCTTGAGTTCAGGCTCATCCATACCGCCATAAAGGTGGTTGAGGAACATTTCCTTGGTGAGCGTAGTGCCTTTGCGGAGCGATAGAAGCTCCAGCATCTGGTATTCTTTGCCGGTCAGGTGAACACGCTGTCCGCCAACTTCAACAGTCTTGGCATCAAGGTTCACAACCAGGTCACCGGTGGTGATAACCGACTGTGCATGCCCCTTGGAGCGACGCACGATTGCATGGATACGCGCTACCAGCTCATCCTTGTGGAATGGCTTGGTCATGTAGTCGTCAGCGCCGAAACCAAGGCCCCGTACCTTGTCTTCAATGCCTGCCATGCCCGAGAGAATAAGAATTGGCGTCTTCACTTTCGCAAGACGCAGTGTGCGCAAAACCTCATAGCCGGACATGTCCGGGAGATTGAGATCCAGCATGATAATGTCGTAGTCGTA
>JBNKQT010000227.1:0-5380 GCA_050297115.1 Ensifer sp.
CAAAGGCGCATGCGGGTTTCCGTCTTTGGGGCGAGGCCGAACATCGCGTCGTATTGTTACATGAAGATGAGATTGTCGAGCGGCGGCTTTCCCTTGCCAAAGACACCGTGACGATTAGTGGCGGTGAAACCGAGGCTCGGCTTCGTGATCTGCAGCGGGCAGCACTCATCACGGCCGAGCTTTTGCACGATAACGGCATTCAGAAAAAAATTGCAGCGCGTACCATCGACACGAACAAAGGTGGAAACCTGGAAATCCTGGTGCAGATGAATGGCGTGAACTTCACCTTTACTCGCCCTGACCCTCTGGCCGGGGAGGATGCCTTGCATCACGGCTCAGGCGATATCACGGCACCGATGACAGGCGTTTTACGGCTTGTTTCGGTGAAATCCGGCGACGCAGTGAAAGCAGGCGACCGGTTGGCTGTGATGGAAGCCATGAAGATGGAGCACACACTGACTGCCCCGCGCGACGGTGAGATCGAAAGCGTTTTCTTCTCGGAAGGTCAGGCCGTTGACGGCGGTGCCACTCTGATCCGGTTGAAGGGCGAGGATTAGGCCATGCTGGAGCCCGCACGCACATATGAAGAGCTGCTGGCGGGCTTCCGTTGGGAGATCCCCGAATTCTACAATATCGGCGTCGATATATGCGACAAATGGGCAGATATTGAACCGGATCGAAGGGCGTTGATTCTCGTTGATGCAGACGGTGCGGCTCGAAATGTCAGCTTTGGCGAACTGAAGGTACTTTCCAATCGTATCGCAAACCTGCTTACAGCGGATGGCGCCAAACCTGGTGATCGTATCGGCATTTTGCTGCCGCAGGCATTGGAGACCGCAGCCGGGCATATTGCGATCTACAAAATGGGTGCAATTGCTGTTCCGCTTTTCACGCTTTTTGGGCCGGATGCACTTGAATATCGCATTCGCGATGCGGGCATTACCCACCTGATTACCAATCAGCAGGGTATTTCCAAACTGGAACAAATGCCACCTGAAGCGCGCCACGGGCTGACAATCTACACGATAGAAAACGGCCAGGGCGCGATTTCAGCACGCGACTTGCATAGTGCCATCGCAACGCTGTCCGACGAATTCACCCCCACGAACACGCGCGCTGAAGATCCCGCACTGATTATCTACACCTCCGGCACCACCGGCTCACCCAAAGGCGCGCTCCATGCACACCGTGTCTTGCTCGGCCATTTGCCGGGCATGGAAATGAGCCACGATTTCTTTCCGCAGCCTGGCGACATCATCTGGACGCCCGCCGACTGGGCCTGGATTGGCGGGCTGATTGACGTGCTTCTGCCCGCCTTGCACCACGGCGTTCCGGTTGTTGCGCGCCGCTTTGAGAAATTTACCGCCGAAAGCGCCTTTGAGCTGATGTCTCGCCATGGCGTTACCAACGCGTTTCTCCCACCCACGGCATTGAAGATGATGCGCGCGTTCACCCACGATGCGGCCAGGCACCCGCTAGCCTTGAGAACCGTGGGTTCAGGCGGGGAAACGCTTGGCACAGAACTGCTGGAATGGGGTCGCAACGTTCTGGGCGTCCAGATCAATGAATTTTACGGACAAACGGAGTGCAACTTGATCGTTTCATCCTGTGGCGCAATCATGGAGCCACGACCTGGCATTATGGGGCGCGCAGTTCCGGGGCACACTCTTGCGGTGCTGCGCCGTGATGGAAGCATCGCAGATCAAGGCGAGGTCGGACAGATCGCCGTTAAAAAGGGCGACCCTGTAATGTTCCTCAATTACTGGCAGAACCCGGGAGCTACAAAGGCCAAATTTATCGGCGATTGGATGCTGACGGGAGATCAGGGCATTGACGAGGGTGACGGCTGGTTGCGTTTTATTGGCCGCGATGATGATGTGATCACGTCCGCTGGCTATCGTATTGGCCCCGGGCCGATTGAGGACTGCCTCATGCGGCACGACGCGATCAGACAGGCCGCAATCATCGGCAAGCCGGACGCCCGGCGAACCGAAATTGTAACCGCTTTCATTGTTCTGAAAGACGGTCAGGAGCCTTCAGAAACGCTCAAGGCCGATATTCAAAACCATGTGCGCAATCGCTTGGCAGCCCATGAGTTCCCGCGTGAAATCCACTTCATTGCCGAACTGCCGGTGACAACGACCGGCAAGGTTATGCGGCGCGTCCTGCGTGATCAGGTTGCTCAACCGGAGGAAAGCCAATGATCGTCTTGCATCACTGTCCGCAAACCCGCTCCATGCGGTCCCTCTGGCTTCTGAATGAATTGGGGGTTGAATTTGAAACGGTTGTGCATGGTTTCGACAAGAGCCTGCGCGATCCATCCTACCTGAAACTCTCTCCGGCAGGCCGGGTTCCAGCTTTGGAGATCGATGGCGAGCGGATGTTTGAAACAGGCGCCATCACCGAATATCTGTGCGAGCGTTTTCCTGAAGCCGGATTGGGCCGTCTACCCGGCGACCCTGAACGTGCACAATGGTTGGTCTGGGTCCATTTTGCGGAAACCATGAGCCAGCATATTGCAGCACTCACCCAGCAACACATCATGCTTTATGACGATGAGATGCGCTCGCCCATCGTGATGAAGCTGGAAGCTGCGCGTTTGCGCAAATGCTATGAGGCGGTGGAAGCGCGGCTTGGAGAAACGGGCGAATATCTCCTACCATCAGGCTTTTCCGCAGCCGATATCAGCGTCGGTCACGCGGTCTATATGGGGCAGTATTTCGCAAGCCTGGAGGATTTTTCAAGGCTCATTATCTGGTTTGAACACATCGCCCGCAGGCCCGGTTTCAAGGCTGCACTGCCGACCAATGATCAAACCTTGCTCTATGCAAAGCCCTTTTACCCAGCATGGGAGTTGCCCGCGAAATGAGCGATTTTGTTACCATCTACGAAGTAGGCCCACGTGATGGGCTGCAAAATGAAAAAGAAATCATTCCTACAGTAGACAAGATTGCTTTGATCGATCTGCTTTCCCATGCCGGTTTCAGGAAGATCGAGGCGACGAGCTTTGTGTCTCCCAAATGGGTTCCGCAAATGGGTGATGCTGCTGAGGTGATGGCGGGAATTGCCCGCGAACCGGGTGTAATCTATGGTGTTTTGACACCCAATATGCGTGGCTTTGAAGGCGCATTGGCAGCCAAAGCCGACGAAGTGGCAATCTTCGGCTCCGCATCCGAGGGCTTCAGCCAGAAAAACATCAATTGCTCGATTGAGGAAAGCTTTTCCCGTTTTGCACCGGTCATCGAGGCGGCGAGTGCGGCAGGCATTCCCGTTCGCGGCTATGTGTCCTGTGTGGTCGCCTGCCCCTATGACGGCCCGGTTTCGCCTTCGGCAGTCGCATCCGTGGCCAGCCGCATGATTGAAATGGGTTGCTTTGAAGTCTCTCTCGGCGACACGATTGGTGCGGGAACGCCGGAAACCGTTGCGACCATGCTGGATGAAGTCTTGAAGTCTATTCCGGCCTCAAAACTTGCCGGGCACTATCACGACACTCATAACAATGCGCTCGACAACATCAAGGTCAGCCTCGAAAAGGGCCTGCGCACCTTTGACAGTGCGGTTGGCGGCCTCGGCGGCTGCCCCTATGCGCCCGGTGCGAAAGGCAATGTGGCGACAGGGCCATTGGTCGATATGCTCGCACAACAAGGCTTTGAAACTGGCATTGATCGCGAAAAACTCAAGGAAGCCGAATCCTTCATGATGAGCCGGGTTGCTCGCCTTGGCACTTATAGACAACAGGGAAATTGACATGACATTTGAGACCATCCGCTTTGAAACAGATGCGCGAGGCGTTGCAACGATTACCCTGAACCGCCCGGAAAAACACAATGCCATGAACGCATTGATGATTGCAGAGCTGACACAGGCAGCCAATCAGGCCTCAGAAGATGGCACGATCAAAGCGGTGGTACTGGCTTCTGAGGGCAAGACCTTCTGTGCGGGCGCTGATCTCGGCTGGATGCGCGACCAATTCGCCCGGGACCGTGCAGGCAAGATTGAGGAAAGCGGCAAGCTGGCCACCATGCTGCAAACATTGAATACCCTGCCAAAGCCTCTGATCGCCCGGGTGCAGGGTCCTGCCTATGGTGGCGGTATTGGTATGATTTCCGTCTGCGACATTGCCATTGTTTCTGACACAGCACGCTTTTGCATGACCGAAACCCGGCTGGGCATTATTCCGGCCACCATCGGCCCGTTTGTGGTGCGTAAGATGGGTGAGGGTTATGCAAGGCAGGTCTTCTTCACCACCAAAACCTTCGATGCCGCCTTTGCACTCAAATCCAGCCTGGCTTCAACTGTCGTTTCAGCAGATAGGTTGGAGGACGCCCTGGCGGCCGAAATCGAGCCCATTTTGAAAACCATGCCGGGCGCTGTTGCCTCCGCCAAGGATCTCTGTTTGCGGCTGAATGCCATGCCAGAGGCGGAAAAGTTGCGCTATACGGCAGACGCGCTTGCAGATTGCTGGGAGAGTGATGAGGCGCATGCTGGCATCGGGGCTTTCCTTTCAAAATAGCCAACCATTATGCTGGTGCCTCAATGATAGGTCATGCTAGGCTTTTCGGGTGATTTCACCTGCGTTACGAAGAAGCGATCATGCATGAATTATCAATCTGTGAAAGCATCATGGAAACGATTGAGGCTGAAGCGGAGAAACAGAATTTCAGCCGCGTGAAACGAATTTGTCTCGAAATCGGCCCTTTGTCTGGCGTCGAAGTGGAGGCCCTTCGGTTTGGCTTTGACGTCGTGACAAAATCCTCCATTGCCGAGGGTGCGTTGCTTGACATCGTCCAGCCATCGGCACAAGCTTGGTGCATGTCCTGTTTGAAAACAGTTCCTGTCGAAAATCGCTATGATGCCTGCCCGACCTGTGGCTCTGCAGGCCTTGAAATCAAGGGCGGCGATGAATTGCGGATCAAGGAATTGGAGGTGAGCTGATGTGCGCCATTTGCGGATGCGACCATGGAGACATGCACATCGATGACGGCCGCGCCAAGGCTGACAGCCACCAGCATTCCCATCACGACCATGCACATGGTGAGGATGGAAGTCGGCTTATACAGCTTGAGCAGGATATCCTGTCCAAAAACAATGCCCATGCCGCAACAAACCGTGCAATGCTAATGGCGAAAGGCTGCCTGGCGCTTAATCTGGTTTCGAGCCCAGGTTCAGGCAAGACCTCACTTCTGGTCAAAACAATTGAACAATTGAAGGGCCAGCAGGATTGCTGCGTGATTGAAGGCGACCAGCAGACCTCAGTGGATGCCGAACGCATTCGCGGGGCAGGCGCGCCCGCTGTTCAGATCAACACCGGCAAGGGGTGCCATCTTGACGGCCATATGGTTGGTCATGCGCTTGAAAAACTCGCCCCAAAAGAACGCTC
>JBNKQT010000228.1:0-5896 GCA_050297115.1 Ensifer sp.
GGCACCTATTCCTCGGACGATTTCGAATCCGGCACCCGCGCGGCGCTGGCGGGCGGGACGACGATGGTGGTCGATTTCGTGCTGCCGGGGCAGGGGCAGGGGCTGATCGACGCCAAGAAGATGTGGCACAACAAGTCCACCCGCGCCAATGCCGACTATTCCTTCCACATGGCGATCACCTGGTGGGGTGAGCAGGTCTTCAACGAGATGGAGACCATTGTGAAGGACAAGGGCATCAACACCTTCAAGCACTTCATGGCCTATAAGGGCGCGCTGATGGTGGATGATGACGAGATGTTCTCCTCCTTCCAGCGTTGCGCAGCCCTTGGCGCAATGCCGCTGGTGCATGCCGAAAACGGCGATATTGTTGCGCAGATGCAGGCAAAATTGCTGGCTGAAGGCAATAACGGACCGGAGGCTCACGCCTATTCGCGCCCCGCATCCGTGGAAGGTGAAGCCACCAATCGCGCGATCATCATTGCCGATATGGCAGGCGTTCCGCTCTATGTGGTGCACACATCCTGCGAACAATCACACGAAGCTATCCGCCGCGCGCGCCAAAACGGTATGCGCGTTTACGGCGAACCGCTAATCCAGCACCTGACATTGGATGACAGCGAATATGCGAATGCCGATTGGGACCATGCTGCACGCCGCGTGATGTCACCCCCCTTCCGCGACAAGCGCCATCAGGATTCGCTGTGGGCGGGCCTGCAAGCCGGTTCACTGCAAGTGGTTGCCACAGACCACTGCGCCTTCTCCACCGAACAAAAGCGCTACGGCGTTGGTGATTTCACGAAAATCCCGAATGGTACGGGCGGTCTGGAAGACCGTCTTCCAATGCTTTGGACCTATGGTGTGGGCACCGGCCGCATTACCATGAACGAGTTCGTGGCGATTACCTCCACCAATATCGCCAAGATTCTCAACATGTATCCGCGAAAAGGGGCTGTGCTCGTCGGTGCCGATGCCGACCTCGTGGTGTGGGATCCGAACCGCGAAAAGACCATCTCTGCCTCCAGCCAGCAATCGGCTATCGACTACAATGTGTTCGAGGGCAAGAAGGTGAAGGGCCTGCCACGCTACACGCTCACACGCGGTTATGTGGCGATTGAGGAATCCGAGGTCAAAACCCGCGAGGGCCATGGCGAATTCGTTGCCCGTGATCCGTATCCAGCGGTAAACTCCGCGCTTTCCACCTGGAAGGAAGTCACCGCACCACGCAAGGTGCAACGCACGGGCATTCCGGCGAGTGGAGTGTAAACAGATGCATGTCGCCGGGAAGGCATTCGCTTCCCGGCGATTTTTCTATATCCAAGAGGCGGAAAACGCCCGGGGACAAAACAAACTAGGTAAACATGGCGGAAAATCAGTCTAGCGTCGTTTCGGCGAAAAATATGGGCCTCACCTTTCAGACCAATGACGGGCCAGTCGTTGCGCTGACAGGTGTTAATCTCGAAGTCAAAAAGGGCGACTTCGTTTCCTTTATTGGCCCATCCGGCTGTGGCAAGACGACGTTTTTGCGCACAATTGCCGACCTTGAAAAGGCAACGGAAGGCGACATCCGCGTGAACGGCACAACGCCGGAAGACGCACGCAAAAACCGCGCCTATGGCTATGTCTTTCAGGCAGCAGCGCTCTACCCGTGGCGCACGATTGAGAAGAATATCGCCCTGCCCCTGGAAATCATGGGCTATTCCGCGACCGAGCAGAAAAAGCGCATCGAACATGCCTTGGCGCTCGTCAACCTCTCCGACTTTGGCAAGAAATTCCCTTGGCAACTTTCCGGCGGCATGCAGCAACGCGCCTCCATTGCCCGCGCACTGGCTTTCGACGCTGATCTTCTATTGATGGACGAGCCTTTCGGCGCTCTGGATGAAATCGTGCGCGACCATTTGAACGAGCAGCTTCTTGAGCTTTGGGCGCGTACCAACAAGACGATCTGCTTTGTAACGCACTCCATTCCAGAAGCTGTCTACCTCTCCACCAAGATTGTGGTGATGAGCCCCCGCCCCGGTCGGGTAACAGATGTGATCGAGTCAACGCTGCCGAAAGAACGTCCGCTCGACATTCGCGAAACACCGGAATTTCTGGAGATTGCCCATCGGGTGCGTGAGGGGCTAAAGGCGGGGCACAGTTACGATGACTGATACACGTTTTCAGGAAATCGAAACCACAAAGTTCGAATATGAATCTGGCGCCATTCGATATCGGCGCCGGAACAAGGTGAACATTTTTATCGGCATCTTCTTGGCGGTCTGGCTATGCGTATGGACCGTTGGCGGTTTCTCGGCTGCGAGAACACTTCCCGGGGCAGATATGAATCCGGAAACGTTATTCATTATATTCTGGCTTTGCGCATGGGTACTGGGAGAAGCCTACGCCGTCATGATGTTGCTTTGGCTGTTTTTGGGCTCGGAAGTTATCGAGGCAAGCCCCTTGGCTTTGACCCACAAACTGCAAATCGGATCGTTTAAGCGGGAGAAGCATTACAAGCCGGGCGGTGTTTCAAATCTTCGTTTTCGCGACGGCTCTTACTTCCCTGCATTTGTTGCCGCAAGAGGTACAAAGCCCTCAGCCTTGATATTCGACTACGGTAATAAGTCGATCGATGTTCTGCGAGGGATCAGCGAAGTAGAGGCTTTGAAAGTAATCAGCGAATTCGGCCCCAAAATGGGCGTTGGTAAGGTACAGAATGGCTGAAGCAATACGCACCAAAGTCTGGCCGGTCATTGTGGTGGTCATCGCCATCATCGCCTTCTGGTATGTCGCCGCGCTCTTCATGAACCATTCAGTGGCGGTCAACGAGGCCGAGCTGAAAGGCGAAAACCTGACAACGAGCGAGATGTGGATGAAGTCGTTCACATTGAAAAAGCCGCTCCTGCCCTCCCCCGACCAGATCGCTGTGGAGATTTGGAAGACGACGGCGGAAATGAAAATCACCTCCAAACGCAGCCTGGTCTATCATGCGTGGATCACGCTATCGGCCACGCTTCTTGGTTTTGCCATTGGCACCGTGACCGGCATACTTCTGGCCGTTGGCATTGTGCATAACAAGGCGATGGACAAATCGCTCATGCCCTGGGTGATTGCCAGCCAGACAATCCCAATTCTCGCGATTGCTCCCATGTTGATCGTTGTGCTGAATGCGATCGGCATATCCGGGCTTCTGCCAAAGGCACTCATTTCCACCTATCTGTCCTTCTTCCCGGTGGTTGTTGGCATGGTGAAAGGCCTCCGCTCCCCGGAGGTCATACAGCTGGATTTGATGCACACCTACAATGCCAACAATAATCAAACCTTCTGGAAGCTGCGCTTTCCCGCCTCCATCCCTTACCTCTTCGCCTCCCTGAAAGTGGGCGTCGCAATTTCGCTGATCGGTGCCATCGTGGCCGAGCTGCCAACGGGTGCGGTTGCAGGGTTGGGCGCACGCCTGCTCTCCGGCTCCTATTACGGGCAGACAATCCAGATCTGGTCTGCACTCTTCGTATCAGCCATCGTTGCGGGCCTGCTGGTCTTTGCCGTTGGCGCAACCGAGCGAATGGTCAACAAGATGATGGGTGCGAAACCGGAGGTGGCGGCATGAAACTGATCGTCCTCCTCGCAATCTTCGGCATATGGGCCGGTTCATGGCTTTTGAACGAATATCTGGTTCGCCTCAAACCAGCAGGCCCAGCCGCTGCCCGCTATATCGACCTTGCGGTCCCCACTATTTTCGGCCTCACACTTCTGGCCCTTTGGGAACTGATCACACGCGGCTTTGCAGTACCCGAAATCCTGTTGCCAGCACCTTCCATCATCATTGCAACGGCAATTGAGAGGCTCCCAACCATCTGGCTCGACTTTCAACAAACCGTCTTCAAGGAAGTCCTTTCAGGCTTTGTCATCGGCTGCGGATCGGCCATTGCGCTTGCCCTACTCATCGACCGCTCCCCTTTCCTGAAAAACGGCCTTCTGCCGCTCGGCAACCTCATATCGGCCCTGCCCATTGTCGGCCTCGCGCCAATCATGATCATGTGGTTCGGCTTTGAGTGGCCATCCAAGGCCGCCGTAATCGTCACGATGGTCTTCTTTCCGCAGCTTGTAAACACAATAGCCGGACTGTCAGCCAGCGGCCATATGGAGCGCGACCTGATGCGCACCTATGCTGCAAACTGGTGGCAAACCATGCTCAAACTTCGCCTGCCCGCAGCATGGCCCTTCATCTTCAACGCGTTGAAAATCAATTCGACGCTGGCAATGATCGGGGCCATTGTGGCCGAGTTTTTCGGCTCACCTTCGGTGGGAATGGGCTTTCGAATTTCGGTCGAAATGGGCCGAATGAACACGGCCATGGTATGGGCGGAAATTCTCGCCGCAGCCATTGCCGGTTCGCTATTTTACGGGATCATCGCGCTCATTGAGCGTAAGGTCACGTTCTGGCACCCCTCCGTCCGTGGTGGGCGGGGGTAAATAAAAGAGGGTTGAACAGATGAAAAAGACAATGACATCGATTCTGGCTGCAAGCGCTTTTGCACTTTCAGCTTTTGCGTCTCACGCCGCAGACGTGACTTTGCAGCTGAAATGGGTAACCCAGGCTCAGTTTGCCGGTTATTTCGTTGCCAAAGACAAAGGCTTCTATGACGAAGAGGGCCTTGACGTTGAAATCAAGCCCGGCGGGCCGAACATTGCCCCCGAACAGGTGATCGCCGGTGGCGGCGCTGACGTGATCGTCGACTGGATGGGTGCAGCCCTTGCCGCTCGAGAAAAGGGCGTGCCGCTCGTCAATATCGCCCAACCATACAAGAATGCCGGTCTGGAAATCATTTGCCCGGCCGACGGTCCGATCAAATCCGTGGCTGATTTTGCTGGTCATACAATCGGCGTGTGGTTCTACGGCAATGAAGTGCCCTTCTTCGCTCTCATGAATCGTGAAGGTCTGGCAACGGGCGAAGGTGAAGGCGACGTGAAAGTTCTCCAGCAGAGCTTTGACGTTCAACCGCTTATCCAGAAGCAGGCAGACTGCATTCACGTCATGACCTATAACGAACTGGGGCAGGCAATCGATGCAGGCTACACGCTCGATAAACTGACCGTATTCAACTACACGGAAATGGATGCAAACCTTCTGGAAGATGGTCTCTACGTGCTGGAAGACAAGCTGGCTGATCCTGAATTCAAGGAAAAGATGGTCAAGTTCGTCCGCGCTTCCATGAAGGGCTGGGCTTATGCCAAGGACAACCCGGAAGAAGCTGCCGAAATCGTTCTTGAAAACGACACAACCGGTGCGCAGACCATGGAACATCAGGTTTACATGATGGGTGAAGTGGCCAAGTTGCTCGGCGATTCCACCGGCATTCTGGAAGAAGCTGCTTATGACCGCACAGAGGCAGCTGTCCTTGCGCAGGGTATCATCGCCAAGAAGCCTGAAGGTGCATGGACCCATGCAATCACCGATGAGGCTGTGAAATAAGCAAATATCACAAGGCCAAACTATTGAATGCGCGGGGAAATTTCTCCGCGCATTTTTATTTTGAACCGAATGTCAATCATTTGCCACTATGGACTGTGAGCTCACGTTGAATTGTGCATCGCAAAAGGATAATATTGGCAACGATCTGGAAGGAGCTACCTTGCGTATCTCCTGAGCAACCACCACATAGTCGGCAAAAGGCCGTGGTGAGCGCAATTATCGGAGAGAGATCTGCCGCATTTACAGACGGGCAGATTTGGAAATTCAGAAAGACGAGACATGTCGAAATTCAATCTACCGGCAGCAGGCATATTGCTGGCTATTTTTGCAGCAGCTCCGGCAATGGGTGCGGATACGGAAGAGCAAGAAGCCAAGATTTCAGTACCGGCCATCGTTGTTACGCCGGTTGAAGAGCGTAAACTTGTTGAGCGGGTCGTCGCATCC
>JBNKQT010000229.1:0-6626 GCA_050297115.1 Ensifer sp.
TTGTCGGCCAGCTGCTTGAGATTGCACAAAAGCTTGAAGGCCTCCATCGCCATGCATCGACACACGCGGCCGGTATTGTTATTGGAGACAGGCCGCTGTCGCAGCTGGTTCCCATGTATCGCGACCCGCGCTCTGATATGCCGGTCACGCAATTCAACATGAAGTGGGTCGAACAGGCAGGATTGGTCAAATTCGACTTTCTTGGCCTCAAAACGCTTACTGTTCTCAAGACAGCCGTTGACTTTGTAGCGAAGAGAAATATCGCTATCGACCTGAGCAGCCTGCCGCTTGACGATCCACCAACCTATGAGATGCTTTCAAAAGGGGAGACCGTCGGCGTTTTCCAGGTGGAAAGTGTCGGCATGCGCAAGGCACTCATCGGGATGCAGCCCGACCGTATTGAGGACATCATTGCCCTCGTGGCTCTGTATCGGCCAGGCCCGATGGAAAACATTCCGGTCTACAACGCCAGAAAGCATGGCGAAGAGGAAATTGCCTCTGTCCATCCCACGATCGACTATCTTCTGAAAGAAACGCAAGGCGTTATCGTCTACCAGGAACAAGTGATGCAGATAGCTCAGGTGCTCTCTGGCTACTCCCTGGGTGAAGCTGACCTGCTTCGTCGCGCCATGGGCAAGAAGATCAAGGAAGAAATGGACAAGCAGCGTGCACGCTTCGTGGATGGTGCAATCGACAACGGCGTGTCAAAGCCACAGGCCGACCTGATTTTCGACCTCCTTGCCAAGTTTGCCAACTATGGTTTTAACAAGTCGCACGCGGCGGCCTATGCCATCGTTTCCTATCAGACCGCCTATATGAAGGCGCACTATCCCGTTGAGTTTCTGGCTGCGTCCATGACACTGGATATGTCAAACACCGAAAAGGTGAATGACTTCCGCCAGGATGCAAAACGGCTGGGTATTGAAGTTGTGCCGCCGTCTGTCCAAACGTCTTACAGACACTTTGAAACAGGTGAAAATCGCATCTATTATTCGCTGGCGGCATTGAAAGGTGTGGGCGAATCCACTGTTGATCATATAGTTGAAGTTCGCGGTGATAAGGCATTTGAATCATTAGAGGATTTCTGTTTAAGGATTGACTCGAAAATGATTAATAAGAGGGTGCTGGAAGGCTTGATTTGTGCTGGTGCCATGGATTGTTTTGGCTATGATCGTGCTGCGCTTTTGGGCGGTGCGGAACGCATTTTGGGCTATGCCCAGCGTGCGAGCCAGGACCGCTCCAGTGGCCAGGTGGATATGTTTGGCAGCGGGGCTGCGGGCCCGGAGAAGATAAGCCTGCCTGAATATACGCCGCTGTTACCGTCGGAGGAGTTGCACCGCGAGTATCAGGTGCTTGGCTTCTATCTATCAGCACATCCACTGGATGCCTATGGTGAGTTGTTGGGCCGTCTGCGTGTACAGACTTTTGGTGACTTTTCGCAGGCTGTACGGCAGGGTGCCGGGGCCGGAAGGTTGGCGGGAACGGTCGTCTCGCGTCAGGAGAGGAAGACCAAAACCGGCAACAAAATGGGAATTGTGACCTTTTCAGATTCATCCGGCCAGTTTGAGGCTGTGCTGTTCTCGGAAATGCTGAACCAGTACCGTGATCTGCTCGAACCCGGAAAATCGTTGGTCATGACCGTCTCTGCCGATGAACGACCGGAAGGGATTGGATTGAGAATTCAAACACTCCAATCTCTGGAAGAAAAATCGGTAGAGATGCAAAAGGCGCTGCGGGTTTATGTGCGCGATTCTGGTCCGTTGCGCTCGCTCGCACACCACCTTAACAACACTGGTGACGGCATCGTCTCCTTCATTGTCATCAAGGAAGAAGGACAGCGCGAAATTGAAGTCGAGCTTCCCGGGCGTTACCGTATCTCTCCAGAAATCGCAGCGGCGATGAAGGCCACCAATGGCGTTCTGGATGTGGAGTTGGTCTAGGAAGTTCGACTTTTGGACCTGATAATGCTGGCCAGCAAAATCAGGTCTTTGGCGGTTTACGGGTCAGGGTAACAAAATTTGTTCCCAGTCCCGTTTCACGTTGATAGCCTGTGTCTGTAATCGTGATTGAAGAACCTTCTCCAAGCAGCGTGGCAATTTTTTCCCGTGCTTCGTTAGACATGTGGACACGCGCCAGGGCTTTTGCTGGAGCGTTGTAGCTATCAACATCTGCAGGTTCGGAAACACCCAGTTGCTCAGCTTCCTTTTCGTAGAGATGGTTTTTCAACGACATGCCGTACCAGGTTGCTGTACCGCCAGCCGGTGATACGTCGCGTGCTTCAAGAAAGTGCGTACCGAGCGCCTTTTGAGGCTCCGAAATGGTGATGCCTGTCGAATAGACTTCTTTCCAGTTCTCCCTGATCATCAAACGGCCGTTGGCAATGTCACCCTTGCCATCGCGGGCTGCAAGTGCCGTGAGAAAATCTGCATCCAGGCCTTCGCCGGGCGCAAGCATATATTGGGTTCGAAAGTCGTTGATCGCCCGACGTGTGAGCTTGCCAAGGATGCCATCCACAGCACCAGAAGGGAAGCCAAGGTCATTCAGTCTCCGTTGAACTTCAGCTATCCGATGTTGCGTGGAGGTTCGAGTGATCATCATGTAGACAGGTGGCCGCTCCTCGTCACCTTTGGACGCATCATCCACGCCCGGCTGCGGCTCATTCATTGCAACCTCAACGCTTTCAACGTCGGATGCGCCAATCGAAGCTCGCAGCGGCACATCTGTGAGAGAAACTGCGCTCGGCGAGGGCTGTGGTTTCGGCAACATTGCTCCCGTCTGGAGTTGCGGAACGACAGGCTCGTCCGAAATGACAACATGGGCGCCGCGCTCTGTCAGCTTGAACAGCTCTTTTGCAAACTTGCCGGGAAGTCGCACACAGCCATGCGACGCGGGGTAGTCTGGAACATGATTGGATTCATGCAGGGCGATCCCTGACCACGTTAGACGCTGCATCCAGGGCATTGGTGCATTGCTGTAGATATTCGAGCGATGGTACTTTCTTTTTTCAAGGATAGAGAAAATACCGGAAGGTGTCGTATGACCAGCTTTACCCGATGATACTTTGGACTGTGCAACGATGTCCAACCCATCATAGACTGTCATTTGCTGGGTGTCTTTTGAAACGATGATTTGAAGCGTCTGGCCGCCAGCCATCGCTTCTGAATAAAGCGCGGAAAAACACAGAAGTCCTGCGGCAACCTTTGACAATATACGCATCTCAAACTCTCACATTTATACCTGCCCATAAAATAACGCGCAGGGATTAAAGAATATTTGCTGATACGCAAAAACCATTCAAGTTTTGTTACTGCTTTTTGCTTTCGCCTTTAAATGTGTAGCCGGTTTCTATCGATTTCAAGCCAAATTTGTCCCGCAGGCGATCCACCGCCGCTTCTGCAGCCGCCCGCCGCCCGGCATCAACATCAATCAGGTCATCAGGGTCCGCCATATTAGGCGCAGTAAGCGATGTCACCCCGATCCCGATCAGGCGAAACCTGGTCCCGTCTGTCTCTTTGGCCAACATGCTTGCGCCACATCTGAAAATGCGGTCAGCCAGCTGCGTTGGGCTATCCAGCGTCATGCTTCGCGTACGGGATTTGAACTCCCGGGTCTTGAGCTTCAAAGTCACAGTTTGTCCGGCGTGCTCTCCCTTTTTTAGGCGCAGGGACACCTTTTCGCTCAAACTGCGCAGGTGCCGTTCCAGTTCTGAAGTATCACTGATATCTTCAAAAAACGTGGTTTCCGCCGATACGCTTTTAGCCTCCGAGCTTGGGTGAACATCGCGCGAGTCCATGCCGCGTGAAAGATAGTAGAGGCGCTTTCCCATCACCCCATAGCGGCGCATAAGATCAGCTTCCTCCATGTTTTGTAGCTGACTGATATTTCGGATACCATCCCGCGCGAGGCTCTCACCGAAAGCCTTTCCTACTCCCCAGATCATTGTCACGGGCTTGGTTGCTAAAAAATCCAATGCCTCAGCTTGCCCGATTACGGAAAAGCCACGCGGCTTCTCAAGGTCTGATGCAACTTTCGCTAAGAATTTACAGTAGGATAGCCCGACAGAAATTGTAATTCCAATCTCTTCATTTATGCGTTTGGCCAGTCGAGCGAGAACCCGGGCGGGCCTGTCCTTGTGCAATCGCTCCGTCCCTCTCAGGTCGAGAAAGGCTTCATCAATCGAAATCGGTTCCACAAGCGGTGTAAGTTCCTTCATCAGCCGGCGCACCTCAAGACTGACCGCGCTGTACTTCTGCATATTCGGTGGAACAACAACGGCGTCGGGGCAAAGCTCAAGAGCCTTGAACATCGGCATGGCGGATCGAACACCGCTCACGCGGGCAACGTAACAAGCCGTTGAAACCACTCCACGTTTCCCTCCGCCTATAATCACAGGTCGATCAGCCAAATCCGGGTTGTCGCGCTTTTCAACCGAGGCATAAAAGGCATCACAATCAATATGTGCCAAGCTCAACTCGTCCAGCTCGGGATGTTTCAACAAGCGCGGACTGCCACAGTGCCGACAGCGTTTAACATCCGTAGCCTGATAAGCGAAACAATCCCTACAAAAGCATTTTTCGTCCATGGCTCGCGTCTCAAGAGAAGAACAAATGTTGAACAAAATTTTTTTGGACTGTATCACGAACCTGTAACTTGTGAAGGCATGGAGGCTGACTTGCACAACGATTTCAGTTCAAAACCACTAACACGTCAAAACTGGCCGGATTTTGAAAAGGTCATGGGCAAGCAGGGCGGTTGCTATGGGTGCTGGTGCACGCATTTCAGAATGCCACCCAAGAACCGGAAAGACACAACCGCCACCCAGAGAAAAGACTATATGTATGAGCGTGTGCAAGAGGGAGCGCCACCCGGCATTGTTGCCTATCTGGCCGGTGTGCCTGTTGGCTGGGTGCAGGTAACACCAAGACGGGATGTGCCCAGATGGAATACACCGCGAACGGTTTCGCGGCCTTTGCAGGATTCGGACGCTGCAGATCCATCTTGCTGGGCCATCAGCTGCTTTTTCCTGCAATCAAAATATCGAGGGCAGGGGCTAAGCCACATGCTTCTTGCCGCTGCAGTCGAATATGCGCGCATGAGCGGGGCTGCAAAGCTCGATGCTTGTCCAATTGCGCGTACCAAACATTCGAAATCCGTTGGTCTTTTTGTTGGCCCTGAACGTATTTTCCGAGAATTCGGTTTTGAGGAGGTCACCAGTCGAAAGGACGGGCGCCCGCTCATGCGCTACCGTTTTGACTAGGTGCCGCCGCCTGACAGAGTACTAAGATGCCGGTCTATGTGCGCGTGCGCTTCCTGCCAGTTGCTGACCTTGAGTGCGGCCGCTCCCGCGGAAGGGGCCATGGAATGGACCTCGCTGTCCGGCGGCATGTGAAGCAGGAGACATTCGGGCAAATGTTCGCCAACAGACAGAACATTATGCGCCATGTCGTCAAGAAATACAGTCTTCTGCGTACCTTCAGCCAGAATTCCGGCGGCAACAGGCCCCTTTTTCTCCAAAGTGGCAACCAAAGGAAAGGATAGGCCAACGGAGCTCAATAATTCACGCCGGGTTGTTGCATAGGCCGGGGGCATTGATGTCAGAAAGACAATATCGGCGACCTCGGCAAGGGAATTCAACGTCGCAACGGCACCCTCAAAAGGCGTTTGCCAACGCAATTGCTCATTGAAAAATGTCTCCAAGAGCCCCCGAACCTTTGTGTCTTCAATCGGGATGCCGCTTTCTACCTCGACAATATTTCCATTCAAGCGAAATGAACGCGGTATAACCCTGAGCGCTTGAGCGCCTAGAAATGATTGAAAAGGTTCAATAAATTTCAAAACAACGTCGTCAACATCTGTAATAACGACAGGCCGACCGCTTAGATTGACAGTCTCCATACCGACGGTTGTCATGCACCTGTCCCTCCATATTGCGGTCCTGACAGTTTTTGCCAGGCATTGTTCACATCCTCTGGCAAAAGCCCGTAGGCGCTACAAAAGGCGATAAGGCTCGGTTCGTGGTTCATAACGAAATCAAGGAGGCCTGCCTGAAAGCCGCTATCAGAGACCATTGATCGCAGGTCTGTCGCCTCAAGTCCGCTCAAGCTGAGAAAGCGGTTCATCATTTCCGGTTCATTGCTAAGCCAGCCCAAAACGGCCAGAGCAATATCATCGGGTGCTGTTATTTCTTCAGGCAAATGCAAATCCTCTAGGTTTTTGGGGCGTATAAGTTACCTTTTATTCAGCTAACTGAGTCTAGGATAGGTAAATACGTTGGAATCGTGTTGGCAATTGCGTCAAAATTAGCCCGCCTATTCCACGAATAGACGTAAGGGGCGACCGGTTACATGACCAAGAAAGTTATGATCGTCGAAGACAACGAGCTGAACATGAAGCTCTTTCGCGACCTGATCGAAGCATCTGGCTATGCCACGGTGCAAACCCGCAATGGTATGGAAGCGCTCGACCTCGCTCGTGAGCATCGCCCGGATCTTATTCTTATGGATATACAGCTTCCCGAAGTGTCAGGGCTTGATGTCACGAAATGGCTGAAAGAGGACGCTGAATTGCATACGATCCCGGTTATTGCCGTTACCGCATTTGCGATGAAAGGCGACGAAGAGCGCATC
>JBNKQT010000230.1:0-4120 GCA_050297115.1 Ensifer sp.
TTCCCATGAAGGCCGTACCCATGACGACCAACCAATTTAACGAAAACGAAGACGACAAGCCGCTTGATCCAGTGCTGGAAAAAGTCCGGCGCAAGATGATCCGTCTGCTCGCCGTCTCCATTGGCATCATGGTTGTCGCCCTGGTCGGCGTGATGATTGCAATCGTCTATAAGACGAAAGAAGTCTCAACGGAAGCCAAACCGCAAGCACAGAACCTTTCCGTGCCTTCAGATGCACCGCTCAGTGCAACTGTCAATCTGCCGAGCGGCTTCACTGTCACATCAACCTCACTGTCTGGAAACAGAATCCTGTTTTTCGGACAGGAGATCAACGGTCAACACAAAGCCTATATCTTCGATCTCGCAACATCGCGCATGATCTCTGATATCACGGTCAACGGCCAATGAGATGGCAGACCGGCCGCTCATTCGCATAAGCGACCCTGACGACCCGGCAATTGCGGAATTTACTCGCATCCGAGAGCGCGATCTCACGCGCCAGCACGACAGCTTCATTGCCGAGGGCACAGTGGTGCTGCGCTTGCTGGCAGCAGCTCACGCGGTTGGCGACCGGTTCAAGGCACGCAAAATCCTGCTTCTGGAAAATCGGGTGGACGGTCTCGCCGACATCCTGTCTGACTTCCCCCACGATGTTCCCGTATACATAGCTGATAGCGACACGCTCAATGCGGTGGCGGGCTTTCACCTTCACCGTGGTGTGTTGGCATTGGGCGAAAAACTGCCGCAGCCCACACTGGAAAAAGCCCTCACAACCCTGCCCGGCAAGGCCCTGGTCGCAGTTTGCCAGGGCTTGTCGAACCACGACAACGCGGGCTCAATCTTTCGCAATGCCGCCGCCTTTGGCGTCAGCCACATCATTCTGGACGAAACGTCTTGCGACCCGCTTTACCGAAAGGCGCTCCGCGTATCAGTAGGCTCTGTGCTGACTGTTCCTTTCAGCCGGGGTGGATCAATTGAGAGCATTCTAAGAAGCCTGACTGCTCAAGGTTTCGCATTCTGGGGCCTGTCTCCTGCCGGCAAGACCAGCATCCGCACCATGGAACCCGCGGAGCGCACAGCTCTGGTGCTTGGCACAGAAGGTGAAGGATTGCCAAAAGATTTGATGAGCCGCATCAACACCGCCTTTATTCCGCAAATGCCAAATCTCGACAGCCTCAACGTTGCGACCGCAGCAGGTATCGCGCTTTATGAAACAGCAATGGCGATGGGAATACTTGACGTCACCACAAACGAGTAACCGAGATTGTCAGACAGTACCGCGCTCTATCAGGTGCGCGGCACGCTCGCCCAGGCTCTGGCGACCGCCATCCCGCTTACCACCTTCATCCGAAAGGACTTTTCGCAGCGGGGAATTTTCACCCTCGCGTGCAGCCGTCAGTGCAACCATGCGCGCCGCAATTGAGGCGATATCTTCACGCAGATGGGCTTCATCTTCCGGCGTCGGGTTATCCAGAAGCGCACTGGAAACGCTCCCTTCGGCAGCGTGAAGTTCAGCAACAAGGGCGTGAGCATCCAGTGGTGAATCTATCACCGGCGCCTCAACAGCCTCCATCTCCGGCTCATCATACACGTCTTCCTCGAAATCATCAGGTTCCGCCTCGGGCTCGTCCTGCACTTCAAGCTGCAAGGTAATCCCTGCATCTTTCAGCGCGCGTACAGCTTGCCGCGCCTGCGCATTTGCAACCTTCAAGCGCTCCTTCAGACGGGTAATTTCATCAGCCCGTCGCGAAAGCGCATTATCCCGCCGTGCATTGGCAGCCAGCTCGCGGTCCAGTTTGTCCTGCAAACGCATAACCTTGTTGACCTCACGCGACAACCGCGCCTCTGCCGCCGCCGCGCGCTCGTCAGCAACCCGCTCGCTCTCACGGGCTTTGTCACGCTCCGCCATAAAGCTGTTGAAAGAGGTGCGCGCACTGGCCAGCTCGGTGTCACGCGCTGCGAGCTCAATCCTGTTCGAATCAAGCATCTCTCCCAGATAGGCAAGCCGTTCGGTGATGTCCGTAATCTTGGCTGCGTCCTCACTCATGGTGAAACGCGCGGCAGCCAGTTCGGCGCGCATGCCCAATATCTCGGTTTCCTCGCCGCGCAAAGCCGAACCCAGCTCTCGGATTTTCTCTTCCATATCCTGCCGGATAGTTTCGAGATCGGCCTTCTCCGCGGCAAGCGTCTTGCTCGCAGCCGCTACCTTTTCAAGGCGGGTCAGCGCATCCACACTGCGTTGCCGTTCACTCACAACAGCTTGATTGAGCTTTGCATTTTCAGCCGCATATTGGGCCCGCACCATATCCTTTTGCGCCTTCAGCTCCTGCTGGCTGATCGGCAAGGTCGCTTTTAAACGATTTTCGGTGAACTTGACGATTCGGCGCTGAATCGCAGGCGCGACAAGAAAAGCCAAAAAGGCCGCCGTCAGAAACCCTAAAGAAAAGAGTAGGATCGCCTCAATCACGTCGCTTTGCTTTCATCCCCGGATTCCCTCGGCTTTATGTCGGCAGCCCTTCCCAAGCCGAAGACCTTAAAGCACGACATAGCTGTTTCGACAAGACTACTCTGCAAGCCAAAACAATCAGTGCCCAAGGTTACAATCAAGGGGTTGGGTCAGAAGGGATTCCATGTCGGCTGGGAGGTCAGCTTCAGATAGCCGATATTGATCCCCAGCCGGGCACCAAGGCCAGTATGCACCGGCACGAGCAGTACATCCCTGTTGCGCAACACGGTCATACCAACTCCGGCAACCACATAAGCAGAACCGGAAACGCCAGCAAAGCGCCTGTAAAGCGAATTCACTTCGGGAAGATTATAGACCAGCATCATGACACGGTCGCCATTTACACCATAGTCGATGCCGATTGATGGACCCTGCCAGAACACCGGGTAGTTGCCAGCATTTTTAGTTACCAGTTCGCCCTCACCATAGGTCACGCCAGCGATAAAGGCACCGCCACCCTCTTGGCCCAATACATAGCCGTTAGGCAGGCCATATTTCTGAAAGGCTGTTTCGATAACCTTGGCAAATCCACCGCTTACATTGCCAAAAAAGCCATGCCCGGCATCTATGATCTCCTGCATGGAATATCTGTCATCGGCAGCAGCGGCAGGCTTGCCAAACGTTGCAGCAGCAGCCACAACTGCAATGACAGCCAGCATAACACGGGCAAGAGAAACAGTTTTTGAAAGACGTAGCATGCTCTTCGTCCTTGTCCTTTGGGCCGGAGGCCATGACAGTGGTGGGCCAGACCGGGTTGAAATTCTGCGCAAGCGCGTATCTGCGATGCATAATGATCCCATCCCGTTAACAATGCGTTTACCAAAAGTGTTATCATTATGGCAGCAAGACCGCAGGCACATCTCTGCGAACGTGCCGTGCGCACGCATCCATTTCAGCCAACCTTCGGGAGAATTTATATGGCTAAAAATCCGAACCTGACACTGCACGGTCCCGACCTGGCAGCGCTTTTGTGCAGCCGCGTGTGTCACGATGTCATCTCGCCAGTGGGCGCCATCAACAACGGTCTTGAGCTTCTTGATGAAGGCGGCGCAGACGAAGATGCGATGGATTTGATTCGCTCCAGCGCGCTGAACGCATCCGTGAGATTGAAATTTGCCCGTCTTGCCTTCGGTGCCTCAGGCTCCATCGGTGCCTCGATTGATACAGGCGAAGCTGAAAAGGCCGCACGCGATTTTGCCGAAGCCGAAAAGAAGACAGAAATTTCATGGGGTGGGCCCCGTGCCATTGTCGCCAAAAACCGTGTGAAGCTGCTGCTTAACATGTTCCTGCTGGCCTATGGCTCAATCCCGCGCGGCGGCAGTCTGGATATCACGCTGGATGACCCTGAAGTTGATGCCAAGTTCACAATCGTTGCCAAGGGCCGGATGATGCGGGTACCCGCCAAGTTCACCGAGCTGCAATCTGGCAATATGGAAGAGGCCGTCGATGCGCACTCCATTCAGCCTTATTACACGCTGCTTCTCGCCGATGAGGCCGGTATGAGCATCAACGTTTCGGAAACATCCGAAGAAATCACCTTCAAGGCGACCATGAGTCCGGCTTAGGTCCAGGCCAAACTCCAGCAATAGCTGCTCCAGTTAAACTTGCTATTCTC
>JBNKQT010000231.1:0-2305 GCA_050297115.1 Ensifer sp.
GGCGGCATGGCCTTCTGCCCGCATCGCATGGTCGCCGATGCCCTGAACGAACAAAAACTCTTCCCCGTTACCGGAGCGTCAGAGTTCAAATTGCAGCACTTCGCCGTCTACGACCCAAACCATGTTTCAGCAAACCTGGTCGAACAGGTTCTTCCCGGTTTGCTCGAAATTACAGCACAACCAGCTCAATCCTGACCTTTCATCCTCCACACAACCTGTTGCAATCTCCCCCACATAACCCCGATTCAAGGGCCGCACATCGGTCCACCTCCAGTCAAGTTCGAGCCCCCGCATGAAACGCTTCCTCCTCCGCGCACTCTACGCTCTTCTTGCACTCGTTGCCGTCATCGCCGTTTCAGGCTGGGTCTACACTCAACAACCCCAGTTCGGCCCCTCCGGCGAGACCATCCGCAGTCAGGCCGTACTCTCGTCGCCCAATTTCGTTGATGGCGAGTTCAAGAGCCTCATCGAGACACCGCTTTTTGCCGAAGACGTCACCTTCCCCGAAATGGTCTGGCGCAACATGACGGAAGAGCGTCCGCATGGCTTGTAGCCGGAAGCGACCCTTCCATCCGTCAAGGTGGATATCAAAGCGCTGCCCCTTGAAAAAGATATCGTCATCTGGCTCGGCCACTCATCCTTCTATGTGCAGCTCGCAGGCCGTCGCATTCTCATTGATCCCGCCTTCAGCACCTCCGCAGCTCCGGTTCCAGGTGTCAACGCCGCCTTTGAGGCCCCCCCTACACCGCAGCAGACATGCCGGAATCGATTATCTTCTGATCACGCATGAGCATTGGGATCATCTGGATTACGACACACTCACAGCCATGCGCCCAAAGGTTCACCAAGCCGTTTCCGGCCTTGGCATCGACGCCTATTTCAAACTTTGGGGTTATCCCGAAGACAGCATTCATGCGCTCGACTGGAACGAAAGCGTGACCTTCGACAACCTCACGATCCACGCCCTGCCCGCCCGTCACTATTCACGCCGCCTCTTTGCCTCCAACCAGACCCTGTGGGTCGGTTTTGCCCTGGTCAGCGACAGTAAAAAGCTCTTCTTCAGCGGCGACAGCGACTACGGCCCGCATTTTGCAGATATCGGCAAATACAATCTTTCCAACCACACCTGGAAAGACCCCTTCATCAAGATAACACAGGCCAGTCAGAACCGAGCCTATAGCCTGATGACGCCCCTTATCGGCGCCCCGGTCGATCTGGATGATGATAACCAGACCTTCCCACAATGGTGGGAGGAGATTGAGTAATACCAGGGACCAATGATTAGAACCCATCTGATGAGTTCTAATCATTGGTCCTTGGTATAAGCCTCACCCTGCGAGCGAAAAACTCTCCGCCTGCGCAAGGCCCCACGCCTTGGCATAAAACGGGTGCGGCTTGCCATCGTCACTCAACAATTCGCCCGCCTGCAGATACGGATAAAGCTCCGAATAAAGCTTGATCTCGGTGGAATTCACCCGCCGCGCCAAATGATGCGGGCGCAACTGGTCGGGATGTGACAAGCCGGCAGATGACAGCAGTTCTGCCAGCGCATGCAGCGTATTTTCATGGAAGCTCGCCACACGTTCTGCCTTGTCCGGCACCACCAGCGCGCGCTGGCGTGAAATATCCTGTGTGGCAACGCCTGTCGGACATTTGTTGGTATGGCAGCTTTGCGATTGAATGCAACCAAGTGAAAACATGAAACCGCGCGCCGAGTTCACCCAGTCCGCGCCAATCGCAATGGCCGAAGCAATATCAAAGGCCGTAATCATCTTGCCCGAGGCGCCAATCCGCACCTTGGGGCGCAGCCCCGCACCCACAAGCGTGTTGTGAACGAAAAGCAGCGCATCACGCAGCGGCATTCCCACATGGTCGGAAAACTCCAGCGGTGCCGCGCCCGTTCCACCTTCTGCCCCATCCACCACCACAAAGTCCGGCACGATATCCGTTTCCAGCATCGCCTTCACAATCGCCATAAATTCCCATGGCTGACCGATAGCGATCTTGAACCCAACGGGTTTACCTCCGGAAAGCTCACGAAGATGCCCGATAAATTGCACCATCTCCACAGGGTTTGAAAAAGCGCCATGCGACGAAGGTGACACGCATTCCTTGCCCACCGGAATCCCGCGCGTTTCAGCAATTTCTTCACTCACCTTGTGCGCAGGCAAAACACCGCCATGGCCGGGCTTGGCCCCCTGGCTGATCTTCACCTCAATCATCTTGACCTGAGATTCCTTGGCCCGCTCGGTAAATTTCTCCGGCGAAAAGGTGCCATCCTCATTGCGGCAACCGTAGTAGCCAC
>JBNKQT010000232.1:0-14510 GCA_050297115.1 Ensifer sp.
CTTCACAAAATACGCAAAAACCTATTGACGGGATAAAGCCTTTTATGGTCTATGCCCCGTCATCGGATGGGCGTGTAGCTCAGCGGGAGAGCACTACGTTGACATCGTAGGGGTCACAAGTTCGATCCTTGTCACGCCCACGATCCTTTCTTCTTTCCAATGGCCTGACGTCTAAGCTGATTGTGTCTGCGGGATGCGGGGCGTCCTTCAATGTGGCACTCGCCATTGGTCCGTGCGCCAGTCGCTGCGTAATATAACCTGGGCGAAGAGCGCACAATGGAACGCCCCTTTCCAATAAGGGCGGACTTCTCAACACCAAATTGTTGAGGAAAAATAGCAGGTTACGCAGATATTAACGTTAGTATGCACAAGCATAGTTTTGATCATCTTTAAATGGTTAATATATTGATAAAATCTAAATATCGTGCAAGGTATGCGTACTGCGGTAAAAAGTAATCAATTAGCAAGGTGTGATCATCAATGTTTAAATTATTTAAAGCAGCCATTGCGGCTACCCTACTGTTTGCAGGTGCTGCAAGTGCAGCGCCGCTGACCGGCAATTTTTCAGTTCAGGCAGTGAACGTTACTGGTTTGAATTCCGCTGGATCTCAAGCAAGCATGACCAACTTCACAACCCAATATGGCGCTCTTGGAAATCGTTCTGATGATTTCAGCTATAATGGGACGCTTGACTTCGCGACTTATAATTACAATGACTCGACTACTGTGGCCTCATGGCTTTCCAGTGGCACCGGCTCGGCGGTTGGACTTGCCGCCGGCCTTGGTGGTGCTCAGATGAGCAAGCCAGACATCAATTCCGGAACCGCTACCACGACTTTCTTCCTTTTCACGCTTCTTGATAGTCTTGGTTCTTCCGATTTTGCAATCAAACATGATGATGGTGTGGGTGTGTTCGAGAACGGTAGCCTGCTTGGCGGGTTCCTTGGCCCGAACGGCGTGAGAACAACAAATGTTAGTGGCTACCACGGTGGCACTCTTCAGTTCCTTTATGTCGCGACAAACGGTGACCCTTCGGTCTTTAAGGTGAATGCAACAACAGTTCCTGTACCGGCTGCCCTTCCTCTTCTGGTTGGCGGACTTGGCATGATGGGTTTTGTGGCACGCCGCAAACGGTCTGCTTCAAAGGCCTGATTTAGCGAAAATACAGATAAACCAAGAAAGCCCGCCGTATTCGGCGGGCTTTCTTTTTTTTGGCATATTTTAAGGAAGATTCAGTTGCTGGACGAACTTCGGACGGCGTTGTGACTTCACGGATATTGTCCGGTGTGCATCGGCCTTCAGTGTGTTGAAGGCCGATCGGGACCAGAGTTCGTCTTGGCGCCGCCGTTTTGTTCGAAGCCTTACTGTGTCAGAATCGTCATCTTTTCCGACGCTTTTTCACCGATTGACTTGAATGCGGCGATCATTTCTTCCGCGCTATCGGCGTTGAAGTAGTGTGAATCGTCTGTTGCGCAGTATTTGAGCAAGCGTTGTCCTGGACCGGGCGCCATGAATGCGACACTGTAGATTTCATAGCCTTTTGCCTTTGCGGAGTCGCAGGTTGCCTTTGTATCTGAATCCGCGTTTGGCTCGTTGTTGGCACCGTCTGTCATGAAGACGATATATTTGTCAGGTTTTTGTTGGTTCATTGCCTTGTGGGCTTCATCTTCATAATCAGTGCCAAGCCGTCTGTCTTTTGCACTCAGCGCTTCATAGGCGATCTTCATTGCGGGGGCTGAGTTTGTCCGCCCGCCATAGCGCAACTGTTCGACATAGCGGAAGACGGCATCGGTGCCCCATTCAAGTCTTTGCTTGTTTGCGGTCGTCTGGTTGTAGGAAACGGCACCCAGACGGGCATATTTCTGATCCGGATCAGCATCACTGATTTGCTGGAACAGTTCAAAACTTGCAAGCTGCAGCGCCTGCATTTTGTTGACCCAATAACTGGTTAGAGAGATGCATTTTTTCGGCTTTCGGCCCCAACCCCACCCACGACCTTTTTTATTTCTGTTGGCCTTGGAGGCGCAATTGTATTTGTCGTCAACTTCGGATGCTCTGGTGTCCGTTCTGCTTCCCATGGAGCCTGACCGGTCGAGGACAAGATACATGGAGAGTGACTTTTTCGTGCCCGTTGTGCTGTGGGCGACAGCCAGCGCTGACAGGCGTTTCATGTCGTCGCTGAAAATCCTGGTCATGCCCATGACGCTGTAGTCGGCGCACGCTGTTACGGTTACATCATAGCTTTTTTGTGTGCCGTAGCCCGAGTTTTCGACGGCTTTGGCTTCAATGCAATCATCAGGGATGGCGACTGTGGAGGCCTCCATCTGGACTTTTACATATTCGATTGCCAGCTTTTCGGCATCGGCGATTTTCAAGTCCGGATTGTTGGCGAGTGCGGCTGCGGCGGCTGTGGCGCCGGCATCCGTTGCTGTTTGAAGGCGCTGCCTTTCGGATACCATTCGAGATGTGTCCAGCGCGATGCCGACACCGAAGATGACAACGGGCAATGCGATTGCCGAAATGATTGCCAGGTTTCCCTCAGAACTGGTTCTGAGCCGCTTCAATTGTTCTGCCAGTCTGGATGTAACCGCCATGTTACGTCTCCCTGTCAAGAATTTTGAGCGAAGTGTATCCAGTCAAAGGTTATATGGCGTTAATGCGCACGGTGGATTTGTCCTGATGTTTAAGTTTGTCTTAATTTCTGCGCCGCCATGGGGCAATATGCGCAGATATGGCGGTTTGACATCTCCATAAATTGGTCTTAGAGCTGCTGCAGGTTTTGGGCGCCTGCCACCCGCGCACTTGAAGTGTCTGGTGAATGTCCCTCTGGTTGAATATTCGAAGTTTGAACTTTCGAGCATTCGCGATGCTGGCAATGCGGGTCCCACTCAACCAAGGCGAATGCGGAGAGGTAACTTCGCAGATGACCAACCATATCCCTTTACCTTCGCTTGAATCGATCAAGGATCAGGCCAAAAGGCTACGTGCCCGACTGGAGGCGGACGGTAACCCCGTGAGCCATTCCAAGGCTCTCGAGCTGATTGCAGCCCAGTATGGGTTTCGTGACTGGAATACCCTTTCGGCCAGGATCGGAAACCGCCCACCGCTTAATCCCTGGATGCTGGGCTCACATGTTTCCGGGCATTATCTGGGCCAGCCGTTTCGTGGCGAGATTATTTCGGTGCAGGCCATTTCCTCGCGGCCGGGCCACTATCGGCTGACATTGCAGTTTGATGATGCTGTTGATGTTGTCACGTTTGACAGTTTTTCCAACCTTCGCCGCCGTGTAAGCGCAACAATTGGCGAGGATGGGCGGACTGTGGAGAAGACATCTGACGGGCGGCCGCAGATGGAGCTGGCTTGGTGAGTGATTACTTCTGTGCCGTTATGTGTTCCCCGATGAGGCGGTAGGACCAATAAGTCTCGTCATTTTCAATCCGGCGCATGAGCTGGTCTGGAGAATGGCCGGTGACACGTTTGGTCAGCCGCCCCATATGGGACTGGTCGGCAAAGCCTGCTTCGCCGGCCAGTGCCGCAAGATCAAGTGCGCCTGATTTTTGCGCGGAAAAGGCCAGCGCGAATGTGTCTTCGGCTTTTGCATGGACATTCAATTCGCGTTTTGACATGCCGAACATGCTGCGCATCTTGCGCTCAAACGCGCGGATGCTTTTGCCATTTTGGGAAAGTGCAGTGCGCATGATTGCCAATCGCGCCCAATCGGAGACGCTTTTGGTGAGTCCCATTCCGCGCGGACGTTTGCTGGCCCAAATGGGGGCGATCATATCCTGAAAGCGTTCGAAACGCTCTCGCTCGCTTCCGGGCTCCTGCATTGAAAGAACGGCATCGCGCAGGCCGCCGCTGAAGATTTCGCTCACATCGACAAACGACTGCTCGTAGCGATAGGGATCAATGCCAGTCAGGGTGCGCAAGGCATCCGGATAGAAGCAAATGAGGATCAGGTGTACGTCGCCAGGATTCCAGCTGAGCAAGGGTTTGGGATGTGGTCCGGCAAAGCAGAACTGCGGAGCAGCAGGACAGAGATGAGGTTTCTCAATTTCGTGAGGCGCGGAGATGACATGCCCGATCCCCTCAAGAGAATAGCTGATGCCGCAGAGGGGGCTGGCTGCGAAATGGTTGAAGCGTTCTTCGTGTTTGAGCCCTGCGCCGCGCGTATCGCGAAGTACAACGAACGGTATGAGCCCCGCCAGTTCTGTGCGGGGATAGAGGAACTCTGATCTCGATTTAGGTCACGGACTCATAAATGAGGTTATTTTGGTATGACCAATTTGTTCAGATACAAGGCGCAAGGGCGCAGGAAATACTGTCTATTTTCAAGCCGCTGCAACGCAGTAGCTGGACAAATTGGTCATATCCGAAGGACGACGAATTGACTGCAATCTGCCACGTCAGCGATTTCAACCGGGCAATAAGCCCGCTTTTCAATCACTTCTTTGCATATTTTTGTCATTTCGCCGCCAAAACAACCTCATTTATGAGTTCGTGACCTAGGGGCCGGTCCATCTTTCATGCTCGGACTATAGGAATGGGCCGGACATTCAGCAAGTGTCGCTAACGTTCTATATCAGGTGGCGTGTGGTGTGCGATTTCCGAATGCATCGTTGTTGTTGTTTCGGAGAATGCTGTGGCTGAAATGCAAATTTCTGATTCCGACTTCCGATTGGGTTGCGGTGATGCAGCGAGGGACCTCGATTTCGGAACATTTTCAAATGTGCTTGCCGACCAAGGCTATGTTGCAACCAGCGTTGCCGAGGTGGCGGCTTGGGCGCGTACGGGTTCCTTGCATATTCTAACCTTCGGGCTTGCCTGTTGCGCGGTGGAAATGATGCAGTATTGCGCGCCGCGCTATGATTTTGACCGTTATGGCACCGCTTTGCGGGCTTCGCCCCGCCAATCCGACCTGATGATTGTTGCAGGCACTGTGACCAACAAAATGGCGCCGGCGTTGCGCAAGATCTACGATCAGATGCCGGACCCGAAATATGTGATTTCCATGGGTTCCTGCGCGAATAGCGGCGGCTATTACCACTATTCCTATTCGGTGGTGCGGGGATGTGACCGGGTGATACCGGTGGACATTTATGTGCCGGGCTGCCCGCCGACGGCTGAGGCGTTGTTTTATGGTATTCTGCTGCTGCAGAAGAAAATCAGGCGACGACCGACGATTGAGCGGTAATTCGGGCGCTGATCCTAGATAGCCCAAAAATCCTGGGCTTCCTGCGGCAGTTTGGAAAGTACGGACTGGAAGCGTTCTATATCGACATTTTGCCTAAGCGCCTTTGCGACATCCTGAATAGAGCTGTCGGGAGCGGTATTGTGGTGGGCGCGAATTGAGAACATTTCGATCGTGAGTGTTTGTCTGTCGGGGAAGGGGGTGATGGGCGTTTCAGTGTCCCAATCGTCCACGAAAATCGCTCGCAAAACCGGGGGTAGGGCTCCTGCAAAATCGAGCGCCTGCTGCACGCTGATATGGGCGCGGAAGACATGTAGCACAGCCCTTGTCATGGCATAGCACTGATGGTGCGAGGCTTGCATGGAGATGACTTTGACATCTGCCATGTAACGTTCAAAGTCTTTTGACGCTTGAAAGTATTCTTGCGGCATAGGCATGGTGTTAGCCCGAGATGTCGACCACGCCGCAATCGCCCGCGTCTGAGGCGAAGGCAAGCAGTTTGCCGGATTTGGACCAGCTCATGCCCGTGATCGCGCCTCTGCCGGGACGGCGGAGCAGGACTTCCTTTTCATCATCAATGCGCACAAGCAGGATCATGCCGTCAATGAAGCCGATTGCGACGACGTCCTCACCGGGGTGGAAGCTCACGGCTGTGGCCAGGATGTTGGCACGGGTGCCGAGCTCGAGCGGTGGCTTGCCAAGCGGGCCATCTTTGCCGGAGAACGGCCACACGATGGCAGCTGGCGCGCCGGAGGAGGCGAGCCATTTGCCTTTTGGCGACCAGGACAGCGATTTGATTTTGGCGGGATAGCCGGTCATGCGCATGTGGCGCGGTTCTTCGCCGGGCTTGCCGTCGATCTTCCAGCCGTGGAGTGCATTTTCCTGCATGGCGGTGACAACGAAGCGGCCATCGGGAGAGAAGGTGACGTCTGTGTGGGCACCCTTCCATTCCAGATCAATGGGAGCGCCAGCCGTCATAACCCAGTGCAGGGTGACACCATTGTAGCGGGCTGTTGCGATGCGCATGCCCTTGGGGGCGAAGGCTATGCCTTCAACAGTGCGCTCTTCGTCAAAGGTTTTGAGCGTGCCATCGGCAAGGCGCACAATTGCCTGTTTGCCAACGCCATAGGCGATGGCGTTTTGCGGGCCTGCAGCAACAACGGTAATCCATTTGCGCGGCGCTTCCGCCAGGGTCTCCACCGAACCATCGGCACTGATGCGGTTTACCTTGCCGTCTTCGCCGCCGGTGAGGATGGTGTCGTTGCCGTTATCCTTGATGGCAGTCAGCAGGCCATCATGGGCCTCGGTGACTTTGTGGCCCATATCAAGCCGGTGAATTTCGCCGGACGAGGCGGCAAAGAAGGGGACGTCGCCGATGAACAGCGCGTTTTCGACGTGGCCTTCAATATCAAGCGGGGCGACTGTGGGCATGGGGCATTCTCTCGCGATGAATCGTGTTTGATGGTTTGAATAGACGAAATGAGGTGTGTGGGGAAGGAGGCGTGTGATGCGTGCCCGTCTTGCTGCACGCATTAACAATGTTTTGCTATTGAGGTGGCCCGCGCGGGCTTAAGATGGCAAAAGTTTCCATATTTGACGGAATACGGAATTAACAAGTATTTGTCGTTGAAATTTTTGAGGCGGTCGATGAACCCACTTTTTGTTTCTACTGTATTATTATTGGTTGTTATTTCCGGTTTGTTGGCCACGGTTTTTGCTGGGCAATTTGTGAAAGTCGGCTTTCCTTTGCCGCCGGAAGAAAAGCGCCTTGGCTGTGTGGATGGTCTTCGTGGCTACCTTTCATTGTTCGTTGTGGCGCATCATTTCATTATCTGGACGATGGTGACCCGGTTGGGCATGGAATGGGGTGAGCCGCAGATAAACCTCTTCAATCAGTTCGGTGCTGGTGCTGTTGCCCTGTTTTTCATGACAACCGGCTTTGTGTTCTATCCGCGGATTTTGAAGGGGTTTGCCAAGTGTAACTGGCTGGCGGTCTATATCAGTCGTGTTTTCCGACTGGTTCCGCTGATCGTGTTTTCGTTTGTAGTGATTACCTCAATCATCATTTTGCGGACAGGAAACCTGCCGGATGCCAGCTTTATCAAGCCAGCGATATTGTGGATTTCAACATGGTGGCAGCCGCCGCTTCTGTCTTATCCTGATAGCGGGCGACTGAATGCGTATGTGCTTTGGAGCCTGAAGCAGGAATGGCTGTTTTATATCTTCATTCTTCCAGCCTGCGCATTTGCCATGGACAGGATACGCGGGAGGCTTCCGAGCTATTGTGTGCCGCTGGCTTTGATGCTTCTGTCTTTTGCACTTCAGGCATTCGGTATTGTTTCGCTTGAGGTTTTTGGTGTTTCTTTCGGCGTCATTTTATACCTGCCGCTGTTTGCGGTGGGCATGATTGCCTATGAAATTCAGTCCAGTAAAAAGCTCGCGGCGGTTTTGAGTACGCCGCTTGCAGGCGCCATTGCGCTTGTTTCGTTGATCGTTGGAGCTGTGGCATTTCATGTGCCCTACACATTTGCGTTGCCGTTTTTTGCCGTGTTTTTCATCAGCGTCGCATCAGGCAACAGCCTGTTTGGCCTGCTCAGAACCCATGGTGCGTTGGTTTTGGGCGAGTGTTCTTATGGCAATTACCTGCTTCACGGTACTCTGTTGAGTTTGCTCTTCGTTGAAGGGGCGGGGATGTTGAGTTATTTGCCGACGTCGACATTGTTTATGGCTTTGCCGTTTGTCGTGATCGCGCTTGGGTTGGTCACGCCGGTGACATTTCTTGCCATTGAGCGTCCTGCGATCTCGATGGGGCGGACATTGTCCAGAAAACTGACCAGGGCACAGCCGCAATCAGCATCGCAGGATTTGAAAAAGGCCTGACTTTTCAGTCAGGCCTGTTCATTTGTCTTTTGCGGACCGGTGCGTGGGACCGCACACATTTTCAGGCGGGCACAGCTTCGACTTCGCAGGCCTTGAATGTGCGTTCCAGCTTTTCCTGATCGAGATCGCGGCCAATGAAAACGAGGCGGGTTTCGCGCTTTTCGCCGTCTTTCCACGGGCGCTGATGGTCGCCTTCGATGATCATGTGGACACCCTGGACAACGTAGCGTTCTTCGTCGCCCTCAAAGTTGATGATGCCTTTGAGGCGGAGGATGTTGGGGCCGTCGATCTGGGTGATCTTCTGAATCCAGGGGAAGAATTTGTTGGGATCCATGGCGCCGCCGCGAAGCGAGATGGATTTTACCGTGACATCGTGAATGGCGGATGGGCCGTGATCATGGTGGTGATGGTGGTGACCATGGTCATGATCGTGGTGGTGATGATGATCATGGTCGTGATCGCAATCCGGGCCGCAAACGTGGTCGTCGTGGTCATGATCCAGGAAATGCGGATCGTTTTCCATTGCACGTTCTAGGTTGAATGCGCCCTGATCCAGGATTTTCTTCAGATCAATATTGGAACGCTGCGCGTGATACATGCGGGCAGCCGGGTTGATGGCGCGCACGAGGTGTTCGATTTCGTGAAGCTCTTCCGGTGAAACGAGGTCGGTCTTGTTGATGATGACGACATCGGCAAAAGCGATCTGGTCTTCCGGCTCCTTGCTGTCTTTGAGGCGCAGCGGCAGGTGCTTGGCATCCACCAGCGCGATGACGGCGTCGAGTTCGGTCTTGGCGCGCACATCGTCGTCCATGAAGAAGGTCTGGGCGACGGGGGCGGGGTCAGCAAGGCCGGTGGTTTCGACAACGATGGCATCAAAACGGCCCGGGCGACGCATGAGGTTTTCAACGACGCGGATCAAGTCTCCGCGCACGGTGCAGCACACGCAGCCATTGTTCATTTCGTAAATTTCTTCATCGGACTCGACGATCAGGTCGTTGTCGATGCCGATTTCACCGAACTCGTTGACGATCACGGCGTAGCGCTTGCCGTGGTCTTCGGTGAGAATGCGGTTCAATAGCGTGGTTTTGCCGGAGCCGAGGTAGCCGGTAAGAACGGTTACAGGAATGGGCTTTGCAGCTTGTGCTTCAGTCATCACGATAATCCTTTGCGGGAATTTGGTCTCTATATAGGGCGGCGTTGTGGGTCCTCGCAAGGATGGTTGTGAAATTGTTCAGGCTGGATTTGGCTTGTTGCCTTTTACGCAGCGCATTTGCGACGGTGGCAATTGCGTGTTTTGTGAATTTTGCGATCAACCCGCCCAGTAGTTTGAAGAAGCGCCTGTGTTCTTCCCGCTTAAATGCGGCTGCGTTGCGCTCAAGGCTTGCAAGGTCTGTTCGCTTGCCGGGCCAGACGTCGGCCAGATCCATCCGTTCGCCCTTCTTATAGAGGATAAGGCCGTTGTCGATCTCTCCGAGAAATTCGTAATCGCTGCCGAGAAAGTCGTTCACTCTGCGCATTGGTCTGCTCCTTTGTTTGAATGTAGGGGCAGTTTATTATTAAACTTCATTATGATAATTATGGTTTCATTCGCTACATTGATGAATTTGGATCATGAATATGGATCAGCTGTCAGCGCATGAAATGAATGTCTTTTGCCGAATTGCGGATACGGGCAGTTTTGCGGCCGCAGCGGAAGACATGGGGATTACGCCATCTGCCGTGTCCAAACTGGTGACGCGGTTGGAAAGCCGCTTGGGGGTGAGGTTGCTGGCCCGCACGACACGCCGCCTCTCGCTGACAGGGGAAGGTGAGACTTACCTGAGGTCGGCGCGGGAAATTGTTGCGGCAATCGAGAGTGCGGAAACGGAGTTAATGGCCAGTGCTGCCGAGCCTTCAGGCCTTTTGCGTATCAATACCGGCGTTTCAGTGGGGCGGCATTTTCTAACGCCGATATTACCGGAGTTTATGAGGCGCTATCCGCGCATATCTGTAGAGTTGAGTATTGCGGACAGGCAAATTGATCTGCTTGAGGAGCAGGTGGATGTGGCTATTCGCACCGGGCCGTTGACGGATTCGTCGCTGATTGCCCGGAAGCTGGGCGAGACGACGCGGGCGATTTTTACAAGCCCGGCCTATCTGGAACAATTCGGGCCAATTACGCATCCGGGCGATTTGGTGAACCATAATTGTATGGTCGTTGCTGGCTTTTCCTATCTCAGGCGGTGGCCATTCATGACGCCCGAGGGGATCAATGTGATTGAGGTGAACGGGCGGTTCGATTCAGACAGTCCCGACGTGATACTGGATATGGTGCTTGCCGGGCAGGGTATCGGCCGCCTGTCGCGCTTTATTATGGCCGAGCACCTGGAAAATGGCACGCTTGTGGAGCTTTTCAAGGAAGAGCACCGGCATGATCCGCTGCTCATTCATGCGCTGATGCCGCCGGGTGGAAACAGGTCATTGAAAGTACGCGCGTTTCTCGATTTTCTGGTGGGCCACCCCTTGGTGAAGGAACGACTTTCGCCTGTTGTCGTGGAATAGAATACCCGGCGCGGATTGGGCGCCGGGTATAAACGGGCTCTTATTCGGCGCAGTGGAAATTGGCTGCGACCAGCAGTGTCTTTTGCACCGTCGGTTACGATGAGATCTTTGGGCGCTTCGCCTTTTTCAGCCCAGTTTTCCAACGCCGTCAGCGGGTCCCACCGAGCCAGGAATTTGCCTGTGCCATGGCCGAAACCGGGGACCATGAGGAACTTCATAAAGCTGTCGACTGTGTCTTTGCCCATCGTATCAACAATGCGATTGTAATACATGATCGTATTGGTGGGGGAGATGGCAAAATCGATGGTTCCGTGCATCAGCAGGATCTTGCCGCCCTTGTCAGTAAAGGGGGAAAGGTCTGTGGCGTTGGAGTCCATGATTTTGGACAGTTCCTGCAGGCGCTCAACATGTTTTTCAGGCTTGAAATCCAGCGAATTGTAGGAAGGATCGCGCATGGTCGCGAAGCGGACCATAGGATCTGAAAAGACGTAAAGCACGAAGTTGGCGACAGGTGCTGGCGGGAACATCGCAGTTGGCGCCATGCCGAAGCCCCAAAGACCGTAGGTGTCGCCACCGTGGAACACTGGCCATTGGCCAAAGCTGGTAACGCCATTTTCCATTTCAAACGGCACCTCAACGGGTGTGTTCATGAGCTTCAGGAAGGCGATCTGTGCATCAGAAAAGCAGGTGTCGCCTTCGTTGTCGCCACTCTCGCAGCGCAGGTCTTCAATCTTGAAGGTCGCGTCGCAGGCCGCAGTGTTGGAAATCAGACCGTCTTCAGCGCCATCCAGCTTGTCACAAGCCGCAGTGACAGACGCGTCAAGGAAAGCCGTTTCTGCCGGATTGATGTAGGCGTTGGTACCATAATACGTCTTGGCGTAATGGTTGCCAGCCAGCTGCAACATCACAAACGGGTTGGCAGGGTGTGTGACGATGGCGCCGTCATAATCATCCGGCCAGCGCTGGATGCCGATGAGGGTTTCGTGGCCGCCCTGCGAATTGCCCTGTATATAGGACTTTTCCGGGGCCTTTTCGTAATTGGCCTGAATGACAGCCATGGCGACGTCGTGGACTTTTTTGACTGCTGCACCACCGTAGTTGGCGAGTGCTTCGTCGTTCATCAGGAAGCGACCGTCAAGCGGGTTGGCCTGGTGACCGCCATCGCTGCCGTAGGTGACGTAGCCGCGCTGGAGCGGGGTCTTAACCTCGTCGGAGCCGAAGGAGACATTTTTGACCGCTTCGATCAAGATGCCATCATAACCACCGCCGCCATACTGGATGGATTTGTTGTTCCATTCGAGCGGCAGGTTGATCTGGAAATTGATGTCGGGTGCATTGGCGTCGACCGGGTCGATGCCGCCGAGAACCTTGCAGAAACCGCCGCCAGCGGCCTCATCGCCCTTGATCAAGGCCGCGAATAAATGTCCGCACCGCTTGTGGGCAGGCCAATCTGGTCAGCGCCAATCGACATGCCACGCAATGCGCCGCATTTGGCTTCCTCCGGTGATGGCATTTGTGCGGCGGCGGCACCGGCGCTGACAATAAAAGCGACGGTCGCCAACCAAATATGTTTGGTTTTCATGAAATCTCCTCCGGTTTTTGGTGCTGACCTGCAGCTGGTATTCGCCTCCCTCAAGCGCGTGGCGCTTTGCGAATGAAATGCAGTTTCACCGTCTGTCCGGAAGAAGCAAATCAGAAAACCGACGCAACTATAATATTGCGCCATAGGTGAAAGGATTTATCTATAGTGGCATGGGAATTGCGGAGTAAGTCTTTCCGCTTTTCATCGGTCAAAAAGCGAAATGTCAAACTTTTGGACATCTTCGACCAGTTCCACCAGGCCGTTTATGGCTTTGGTGATCATGGCCTCGCCTTTTTCCGGCGTCGCACGCGTGGCATGGCCTGCCGCACCTTTGTCGTTGAGATCAGACATTTTCCAGCCGAAGGCATGGGGGCCGTAGGCGCGCAGATGTTTGAACTCGCGCATGAAGCCGGACTGGCGGGAGGTGAAGTCTTCGACGGCATTCATTTTTACAACATCGGGGCGAAAGGCCAGCATGACGGAGGTTTCGATATCGCCGCCGTGGATGTCGATGGCTTTGTCTTCAGCCGCGATAATGCCTTCTGACGGAGCAAAGCGGGTCCAGCTTGTGGCGACGCAAAGCATGTTGAAGCGGACGCGCGCTTCGGTGGCGACGATGGTAAGCAGCGGGGAATTGCCGCCATGGGCGTTGAGCAGGATGAGTTTCCGGACGCCGTCTTTGGCGAGTTTTTCCGCTATCGCGAGCCAGCGATTGATGGCCTCTTCGAATGTCAGCGTGCGGGTGCCGTCGATGTGGACATGTTCAATGGAATAGGTGACGGCTTCCGTGGGCAGAAAGGTCACGTCGATTGAGGACGGAAGGGCTGACTTCAGCCTTTGGGCGATACCATCGGCGATGATCGTGTCTGTTTCAAAAGGCAGGTGGGGGCCGTGGTATTCATGTGCACCCAGGGGCAGAATGGCGATTGCGTTTTTATCGCGTATTGGCTCAAGCATTCTGTGGTCCTTTACCCGAACTTGACGAACTGGACTTATGATTATGTCCGGCACAGCCCAGAGAAAAGGTTATGGCTTTTCCTTGGGTGATATGCGTTTTACAATTGCGCTCAAAAATTTGAAAGGGCGGGAGGCTATGGCCAAGAAGGACGGCAAAAAGGGCAAGGACAAGGCGAAGAAGAAGTCCGGCAAAACCAAAGCTGCCAGTGTGGTGGAAGAGGTTGCAGCACTTGAAGATGCCGGGACTCTCGTGACGCAGGTCTCGCGCAGTTTCCGTACTTTGATTTCGCGCGAGTTGAACGATACCGGGCTCTATGCGGGTCAGGAGGGTGTTATTTTGGCCTTGGCCGAACAGGATGGTCTGACGGCAGGTGCCATTGCTGAACAGAATGGTGTGAAGCCACCGACAATGACGCGGACGATTGTGCGCATGGAAGCACAGGGATTTGTGGAGCGGCGCGATGATGAGGATGGCCGCCTGACAACAGTTTGGCTGACGGAAAAGGGGCGGCAGACTCTTCAGCGTATTCAAGAGGTGAAGGCGCAGGTTCAAACGCTCGCCCTGGCGGGATTGTCTGAGAAGAAGAAGCGGCAACTGGCTGAATATCTGAATGTTGTTGATGGCAATCTGGGGTCTGCTCTCGATGGTTGCTAAAAAGGTTCAATTGGTTTATTAAAATTTTTAAATCCGTTGGTGTTGGCTGACGGAAGCAGGTTTCTTTCGTGCCACGGGAGGGTAGATGGCTCAGAAGGTCAAGCTTTCAACCATTGCGGAATCGCTGGGCGTTTCCACTGCAACGGTATCACTGGCATTGCGGGACAGCCCGCTGGTTGCCGAGGCAACACGGGAGAAGATCAAGGCGCAATCGCGGGCGCTGGGCTATATCTACAATCGTCGAGCAGCGAGTTTGCGCACATCGCGCTCCGGCATTATCGGCCTCATAGTGCACGATATTCAGAACCCTTTTTATGCGGAAATTCTGAAAGCTATCGAAAGCGAGCTGGATCGTTCGCAGCATACATTCATCCTGTCCAACCATTATGACTCGGTTGAAAAGCAGCGGACCTTTATTGAGACTTTGTTGCAGCTGGGCGGCGACGGCATCATCATGTCGCCTGCCATTGGTACACCGCCGGAAGACATAAAGCTGGCGGAAGACAATGGTATGCCTGCTATTCTGGTGGCGCGTACGATGGAAAGCCTTGATCTGCCCACTTATCGGGGTGATGACGGTTATGGCATTGCGTTGGCGACCAATCATCTGATTGGCCTTGGGCATACCAGTATTGCCATGATTGGTGGTACGGACCAGACGTCGACAGGACGCGACCGCTATCAAGGATATGTTGATGCCTTGA
>JBNKQT010000233.1:0-4669 GCA_050297115.1 Ensifer sp.
GGCAGGGGTGCCAATGCATTGGCCAGAGCCTTTCCGGTGTGTCCAGAACCGAAAATGTAGACGTGTTGCCGGGCATCCTGCTCCTTGTCGAGGCGGTGTTTGAGGGCAGAGCTGGCGGTCTCGTCCAGAATAGTGAAACTGATTTCCACACGACCGCCGCAGCACTGGCCGATCTCAGGGCCGAGCGGAATGTTCAGCACTGGCTCGCCGTTGCGGCCCGACAGCATGGCGCGGGCGTGGTCGATGGTGAGATATTCCAGCTGGCCCCCGCCGATTGTACCGATCTGGGCTTCCTTTGAAATCAGCATCCAGGCGCCTTGCTCGCGGGGTGTAGAACCTTTCACACTGGCAATTTTAATCAGGACTGCGGGTTCGCCATTTTCCTGGAAACGTTTCAATGCTGCGTGCATGGTTCACACTGCTTTCATGCGCTCAACCGCCATGAGGATGCGTTCGGGTGTTGCCGGTGTGTCGAGGCGGGGGCAGGTCTTGTAGTCTGCGACACTGGCGACCGCCATTGAGAGTGCTTCGAGAACGGACACAGGCAGCATGAGGGGAGGCTCGCCAACAGCCTTGGAGCGGCCGATGGTCGGTTCCTTGTTTTTCGACCATTCTGCCAGCCGCACGTTGAAGATTTCCGGTTTGTCGGACGCTAGCGGGATTTTGTAGGTCGATGGTGCGTGGGTGCGCAGCATGCCCTTGTTGTCCCACCAAAGCTCTTCGGTGGTCAGCCATCCCATACCTTGCACAAAGCCACCCTCAATCTGGCCGATATCAATGGCCGGGTTCAAAGAGTGGCCTACGTCGTGGAGGACGTCGCTGCGATTGACGATATATTCACCGGTCAGCGTGTCGATAGAGACTTCTGAAACAGATGCACCATATGCGAAATAATAGAAGGGATGGCCCGTGCCGGTATCGCGGTCCCAGTGGATTTTCGGCGTCTTGTAGAAGCCTGCGGCGGAAAGCTGAATGCGCGCAAAATAGGCTTCCTTGATGAAATCGTCAAAACTGACTTCCTCATCTCCAATGCGAATACGATTGGGCAGGAAAGCAATCTGATCTTCCGGCACATTGCGACTTTCCGCGGCAAAGGCGACAAGCCGCTCCTTGATCTGGCGGGCGGCGTCATAGGCGGCCATGCCATTGAGGTCGGAGCCGGAGGAGGCCGCCGTGGCGGATGTGTTGGGCACCTTGGCGGTGGTGGTGGCGGTGATTTTGACGCGCTCGATATCCACCTGGAAGCTTTCGGCCAGAACCTGGGCGACCTTGGTGTAGAGACCCTGGCCCATTTCGGTGCCGCCGTGGTTGAGGTGGATGGAGCCGTCCTTGTAAACATGAACCAGCGCTCCGGCCTGGTTGAAAGCTGTCATGGTGAAGGAGATGCCGAACTTCACCGGGGTCAGCGCAATACCCTTTTTGATGACCTTGCTGGATTTGTTGAATTCAATGACGGCCTTGCGGCGTGCCTGATAATCACTGCTTTCCTCCAGCTCGGCCACGAGCTGCGGCATGATATTGTCTTCAACAGTCTGGTGATACGGGGTGACATCGCGGCCTGAGCCGTTGTCGCCGTAGAAATTCAGTTTGCGGATTTCCAGCGGGTCTTTGCCAACGGCGTAGGCGACCTCCTCGATGATGCGTTCGGCTCCTACCAGACCCTGCGGACCACCGAAACCGCGAAAGGCGGTGTTGGAGACCGTGTTGGTTTTCATCGGTTCGCTCAAAAGCTCGACGGCGGGATAGAAATAGGCGTTGTCTGCGTGGAAGAGGGCGCGGTCGGTTACCGGTCCGGAGAGGTCGGAAGAGTAGCCGCAGCGGGCTGCGAATGTGGCGCGCACGGCCTCTATGCGGCCCTCGTTGTCGTAGCCTATGTCGTAGTCGGCCACGAAATCGTGCCGTTTGCCGGTGGCGGTCATGTCCTCATCGCGGTCGAGGCGGAATTTGACGGCGCGACCAGTCATGCGGGCCGCAATGGCAGCCAGGCAGGCGAACTGATTGCCTTGGGTTTCTTTGCCGCCAAAACCACCGCCCATGCGGCGGGTATTGACGGTGACGGCGTTGGCGGGAATTTCAAGAACATGGGAGACCATGTCCTGAATTTCTGAAGGGTGCTGGGTTGAAGACCAGATCGTCATTTCATCGTCTTCGCCGGGAATGGCAAGCGCGATGTGCCCCTCGAGATAAAAGTGTTCCTGCCCGCCGATTGTCATCTTGCCCTGCAGGCGGTTTGCCGAATTGGCAAGGCCGGAGGCTGCATCGCCGCGTGCAAGGCGCAGGGGCTTGGTGACATAGCCGGTGTTGGCGGCTTTCGCACCTTCCACATCTGTCACGAAAGGCAGATCTTCATAGGTGATTTTGGCGAGGCGTGCCGCGCGGCGGGCTGCCAATCTGGTTTCGGCAATCACCGTGAAGGCCGCTTGCCCATAAAACTCGACGAGATCTTCAACCAGCACAGGCTCATCATCCAGATGTGCGCTGCTGATATCATTGTGGGGAATGTCTTTTGCTGTGAGAACTGCGACAACGCCGGGATAGGCTTCTACCGCGGAAAGGTCCAAGGAGAGGATGCGTGCGTGGGCCCGCTCAGTCATGCCAAGGGCTGCGTGCAATAGGCCAGCAGGTTCGGGCATATCGTCGATATAGTTGGCGGTGCCGGTGACGTGTTTGTGCGCCGAATCGTGTTTCAGCGTGCTGTGGAGCGGAGCGGTGATTGTGGTGTTGGTCATCGACATTACTCCCCGGCTTCCTGAAATGCGTAGCGCTGTAGTTGCTGGGCCTCGCCTGTCGTTTCGAGGAAGAAGCGCAGCATGAGGTTGCCTGCGGTGAGTGAGCGGTATTCCGCAGTCGCACGCCAATCGCTCAAGGGTGTGTAGCAGGCGATCAATTCTTCACGGGCGGCTTCGGCTGTTTCGTATGTCCAGGCTTTGCCAATCAGGAAATCTTCGGCCTTTGTTGCACGTAGTGGTGTTCCCGCCATGCCGCCAAAGGCGATGCGTGCACTGGCAACGGTTTTGTCTGGATCAAGTGCGATGCGGAAGGCGCCACATAGGGCGGAGATATCTTCATCGCGGCGTTTGGATATCTTGTAAACTGCGAAATGCTCGTCTGCCGACAGTTTTGGGATGATGAGACTTTCCACAAAATCGCCGGGCTGGCGGTCCTGCTTTCCGTATTCAACGAAGTAGCTTTCCAAAGGGATTTCCCTTGAGCCATTTGTGGAGCGGAGAGCGAGCTTTGCGCCAAGTGCGATGAGTGGCGGCGGGGTATCACCGATAGGAGAGCCATTGGCAATGTTGCCGCCAATTGTGCCCATGTTGCGCACCTGCTGACCGCCAATGCGACGGAAGAGTTGGGCAAGCTGGGGACAGTGTTTCTCCAACGCAGGCATGGCTTGCGAATAGGTTACGCCTGCACCGAGTTTAAGCCCTTCGGGTGTTTTTTCAATCGTTTGCAACTCGTCCAGGTGAGAGATGAAAATGACGGGTGAAATGTCGCGCATCAACTTTGTGACCCAGAGGCCCGTGTCGGTAGAGCCAGCGACAACCGTTGCATTGGGCTCCGTTGCCAAGGCTTCTGCGAAATCTGTTAGATTGGCCGGTACGATAAAACGTTCGGTTCCTGCAAACTGGCGGATGGTTTTCTTTGGCTTCAGGGCTTTAAGGGTTTCGATGATCTCGCCCCTTGCTTTCAGGACCGGATCAAGCAGCGTATCCGGGCGCTCGCTTGCTGCCTTTTGCGCAGCCTTGATGATTGGCTCATAACCCGTGCAGCGACAAAGATTACCCTGCAGGGCGGTTTCCACATCGGTAACACTCGGGCTCGGATTGCTCATCCAGAGCGCGTAGAGCGACATGATGATACCTGGCGTGCAGAAGCCGCATTGCGAGCCGTGCATGTCCACCATGGCCTGTTGCACGGGGTTGAGCTTTCCATTCCTGCCTGCGAGGTGCTCAATCGTCACCACATGTGTTGCCGATAGTGATGCGACAAAGCGGATGCAGGCATTGACCGTTTCGTAAACGAGTTCGTCGCCGACCAGCCTGCCGACAAGGACAGTGCATGCGCCGCAATCGCCTTCGCCGCAGCCCTCTTTTGAACCGGTGAGCCGCTTCGTTTCGCGAAGCCAATCTAACAGTGTCATCGTTGGAGAAAGGTCAGGCAGGGCGATCTGTTCATCGTTGAGAACGAAGCGGATCAATTGCGTTTGCGGCATTTACACTTTCCCCATTTATCCGGTGAAGATGGCAGGTCAGCAAAAAATGCCTGCGCTGCGTTGCACCAATTTTGGAAGCTAAGACCAAATCGAACGTATTGGCAATGGGAAGTTTTCCATTCGGTCAAAATCCCGTTGGCCTGATACGAAGTGTTTGACAACCTGCGAGAAGGCATATTGAACTCGCCTTCCAATAATACGCAAGGGAGGCACTTATGGCGGGTTATATATTGGCGATTGATCAGGGCACGACCTCAAGTCGCGCGATCGTCTTTGATGGCGAGATGAATGTCGCCGGAACCGGTCAGAAGGAGTTCACCCAGATTTTCCCCGATTCCGGCTGGGTTGAACACAACCCCGAGGAAATTTGGGAAAGTGTTCAATGGGCCATTTCAGAAGCCTTGAAAAATGCCGGTATTGAAGGCGCAGATCTTGCTGCCATTGGCATTACCA
>JBNKQT010000234.1:0-2591 GCA_050297115.1 Ensifer sp.
TACTGATCCACATCGATCTGGCGCACCTGATCGATGGTCTCTTGGACCGCAGCCATGTCGTTCTCCAATCTCGCCGGGTCAAGGCCAGCAGCTTGATAACGTAGTCTATGTAATGCTGGCCTTGGCGGATTGCACCAGCCAGCCTTGAGGAAAATTGCTTTTCCTCAAAAATTCCCGCTTTTCACGCGGCAGCCCCGTCGAATTTGGAAGCAGCACGCCGCGCATTGATCTTCTTGAAGGCTAGAATAGCCTTTTCAATATCTTCATCTGTCGTCGAAACGCCAATGGAAATGCGCAATGCGCCAAGGGCAGCATCCTTTCCCATAGCGTTCAACACGTGGCTTTCCCCGACTTTACCCGAAGAACACGCCGAGCCGGATGATAGTGCAATCCCTTCCAGGTCAAAAGCAATCTGCCCTGTCTCGGATTTGAGCCCTGGCAGCGAGAAAAAGCACGTATTGGGGATACGTTCAACATCGCATCCATGGATCACGATGTCCGACGCCTCACGTCTGAATTCTGTCTCCAGCCGGTCACGCAAGGCTTTGAACTCATCGGCCTTTGTCGCCAGCGTGCGAGCATGGAATTCAGCAGCCGCACCAAATCCGGCAATCGCCGCAAGGTTCTCGGTCCCCGCCCGGTGACCTTTTTCCTGCCCACCGCCTCGGATCAATGGTTCCGGCATCATCACCTCACCGCGCGAGATCAGTGCGCCGACGCCTTTGGGACCGCCGATCTTGTGTCCAGACAGAATCATGAAATCTGCGCCAACTGCTTCAATATCCAGCGGAATACGCCCGACTGCCTGCACGGCGTCGCACACGACCAACCCACCATGTATATGAACCAGTTCCGCAATATCCTGAATGGGCTGCAACACGCCACTTTCATTATTCGCGGCCTGTATGGCAACCATGGCCATGCCTTCGGCCTTGTCGTGACTTTCCAGCAGAGCCCCAAGCGCGGGAAGCTCGACGACACCGTCGCCATCAACGGGAACAACAACAACATCTGCCGGATCGAAACGACCGCCTTCCAAAATGGCAGGATGCTCAACCGCGCTTACATAAAGCTTTGAGAGCTTTAGCGGTGATTTTCCCATCTTGAAGCGCGGGCTCAACACAGCGTTTGCCGCCTCGGTCGCCCCGGAAAAGAAGGTTACATGCGCCGTCTTTGCGCCCACTAAAGCAGCTACTCTGTCTCTGGATTTATCGATAACGGAACGCGCCGCACGGCCCTCACTGTGAACCGAAGATGCATTGCCAGGCATATCCATTGCAGCAAGCATGGCCTCGCGCGCTTCAGGCAGAAGCGGTGCCGTTGCATTCCAGTCAAGGTAGGCCCGTTTGTTCATCGGTGCTGATTAATCCGTTTGCCCGCCTCTCGCACAGGCGTTTTTTCTTGAAATTTCAGGCGCGTTTGCCGTAAGAGACTAGGCAAGAGACAAGGCTCTGCCCGCGCCTTCTTTCGAACAGTTCTAAACTGGTTCTAGAAAAGCTGACAACTTTCGTCAAGACTAGAAACAGGCAACGACCGGAGTAAATATGCCCGAAGTAATTTTCAACGGCCCGGCAGGCAGGCTTGAAGGCCGTTACCAGCCATCCAAGGAAAAAAACGCACCGATTGCGATCATCCTTCATCCACACCCGCAGTTTGGCGGCACGATGAACAACCAGATCGTTTATCAGCTGTTTTACATGTTCCAGAAACGTGGATTCACCACCCTGCGCTTCAACTTCCGCAGCATTGGACGCAGCCAGGGTGAGTTTGACCACGGCGCAGGTGAGCTTTCCGATGCAGCCTCGGCGCTCGACTGGGTTCAGTCCATGCATCCTGATTCGAAAAACTGCTGGGTTGCCGGCTATTCGTTTGGCGCCTGGATCGGCATGCAGCTTCTGATGCGCCGTCCGGAAATCGAAGGCTTCATGTCAATTGCACCGCAGCCGAACATCTACGACTTCTCCTTCCTCGCCCCCTGCCCGTCTTCCGGCCTCATTATTAACGGTGACGCTGACCGTGTGGCCCCTGAAAAAGACGTGCAAGGTCTGGTGGAAAAGCTGAAAACACAAAAAGGCATCTTGATCACGCACAAGACCGTGCCGGGTGCCAACCATTTCTTCCAGGGCCAAGTGGATACGCTTCTTGCAGAATGCGAGGACTATCTTGACCGCCGTCTCAACGGCGAACTGGTTCCCGAGCCAACCGCCAAGCGGATTCGTTAAATCGGTAATTGCCTTTTTTGAAGCCAGCGATTTTTCGGATCGCTGGCTTTTTTTTGCGTCAGTCTTCGCCGTCAGCAAAACGCTGCGATCACCGTGCGGCCTCTTGGCAGCTTCAGGGCATGAGAGTAGGTAAAGCACATGTTACGAGAAAATATAGATCGAAGGATGATGCCCGTTGATGGAACCCCGCCGGTACGCTGGTGGATTTCTGACGGGCTTGTTTCTTATGAAGAAGCAGTCGCCACAATGGAAGCTGAAGTTGCGAAGATTGCTGCCGGTGAGGCTGACGAACTGGTCTGGCTTCTGGAGCACCCTCCACTTTATACCGCTGGCACAAGCGCAAATGAAGCAGACCTTGTAGAGCCAGAC
>JBNKQT010000235.1:0-3520 GCA_050297115.1 Ensifer sp.
CGATCTGCTCTTTCACGCGCTCTGGCTCGGCTGCGGGCAGGTCGATCTTGTTCAGCACAGTCACAAGCTCGTGGTCGTTATCAATCGCCTGATAGACGTTGGCAAGCGTCTGTGCTTCTACGCCCTGTGATGCATCAACCACCAGCAGCGAGCCCTCGCAGGCCGACAGCGAACGCGACACTTCATAGGTGAAGTCCACGTGGCCGGGCGTGTCGATCAGGTTCAGCACATAGGTTTCGCCGTCTTTGTACTTATAGTGCAGGCGAACGGTTTGCGCCTTGATCGTGATGCCACGCTCACGCTCAATATCCATGCTGTCCAACACCTGATCGGACATTTCGCGCTCAGCCAGACCGCCGCATTTCTGGATCAATCGGTCGGCAAGCGTCGATTTACCATGGTCGATATGCGCGACGATGGAAAAGTTGCGGATGTGTTCGATAGGCGTGTTATTTGAATCTGTGCTCATGAGAGGCGCATATAGCAGTGCTTCTGCCCCTGGAAAAGCCGGAAAATAGCGGTTGAACCGGCTTTCAGCGCTTTTCAGACATCAAACTGCTCCGGCCAGTCGCGCCGGGTGGCAACCTGGCCTTCCTTGCGCAGCCGGATTACCTCTGCCATGTCGATATCCTTGATCAACCAATGGCTTTCCTGAACATCGTCCGCCTCGCTCTCTGCGTAGACGCCAGAAGGTGGCATGCCGTAGTCAGATGGCACATAGAGTGCAGCGCGACCCTTGTTTTCGTCAATTGCGGGGGACCAGGGAGCGTTGCCCGCCGTTGGTGAAACCAGTACAGCAATCTGGTTTTCCAAAGCGCGGGCCTGCGCACCGATGCGCACGCGATAGGCACCGGCCAGCGTGTCCGTACAGCTGGGGCCAAGAATGAGATCGACACCTTGCTCAGCCAGATTGTGCGCCAGCATCGGGAATTCATTGTCATAACAGATCAGGATACCGAGCTTGCCAAGCGGCGTATCGAAGACCTTCAAACCTTCTGTGCCACTTGCAATGTTCCACTCCTCCCGCTCAAAGCGGGTCATGATAATCTTGTCCTGATAGCCGATCAGGCCATCTGGACCAAAGAGGAACGCACGATTGCGATATTGCCCGTCTGGACACATCACGGGCGCGGAGCCTGGGCAGAATATGATGTTGAAATTGCGTGCCAACTCCCGGCATTGTTCAAGCCAACCGGGCAGAAGCGTCTGCATTGCCTCAATCGAGCCATGCAGCTCACCGCGAATTTCGGGCGCAAGTTGGCCAGTGAGCGCCATGGCAGAATATTCGGGAAGCAGGACAAGCTCAGCCCCATCGCTGGCGGCCTGATGAACAAGCGTCGTCAGATGCTCGACATAGGCTTCAGCATCTTCAAAAAGCTCAAAAGCATATTGGCAAGCCGCAAGTTTCATGGCGTCAGCTCCTTGATCCAGAAGGAAAGAGGTTTGGGGCTTTGAGCCTGTTCGTCAAGGTCTTGCCAGGTGAATGTCGTTTTAAGCTCGGGGTGGTGCGTATAACCACGCTTGTTCCAGAAGCTGTTGAGCGGCACATAATCTGCGGGACGGCGGGGATGATTTGCCGGGCGTTCAACCGCACAGAAAGTGCAAGTGGCCAAGCCCAGCTTACGCGCATGGGCTTCGCGCTCTTCAAAAAAACGAACACCCAACCCGTGACCACGATATTCGGGCAGGAGAACACTTTCTCCGAAATAGAAGATTTTTGAGGGATCACGGCCAGCGGCGATGAAGGGTGCCTTCACCTCGTCGGTCTCGTCCGCCATCGGCATGCCCGTGGATGCGCCGACCACCTTGTCACCATCAAAGGCAAGCACGAAGACTGCGCCTTTAGATTGGGCATAGGTGGCAAGATATTTCTTCTCATATTCCGTGCTGCCTTCGTAAAGATATGGGAAGGCACGAAACACGGTGATGCGCAGACGCGCAAGGTCGTCAAAAAAGTCAGCCGCGTCGCCGCCTGAACAGGATTTTATCGTGATCATGAATAGGTATTTCCCATTAGCTTTGCAGCGCTTATATCGTTGAGCAAACTATTCGCCAACCCGGAGAGATGGATGAAAACCACCGAGCTTATCGCCGCCTACTACGATGCCTTCAACCGTCAGGACATGGATACATTTCTGTCGCTTCTCACCGATGATGTGGTGCACGATATCAATCAGGGTGAACGCCAGGCTGGCAAGCAGGTTTTCGCAGAATTCATGGTGCACATGAACCGCTGTTACAAGGAAACACTGACTGATATGGTGATCATGGCAAGTGACGATGGCACGCGCGCTTCTGCCGAGTTTGTCGTGAACGGTGAGTATCTGGCAACCGACGAAGGACTGCCAGAAGCCAATGGCCAGAAATATGTCCTGCCCGCCGGTGCATTTTTCGACATTCGCGACGGCAAGGTGGCACGCGTGACAAATTACTACAATTTGAATGATTGGATTGCGCAAGTTGGTGCTTAATATATTGAAATTTATTTCATAAATTTAGATAACTTAATTTCAGTTAAAACAGCTGCAGAAAGGCGTTCTGCGGCTGTTTTCCTTTTTCTGGCAAACCAGTTTTCAACTTCACCATCAATGGTGGGCCAGCACGACACTTGACTCTAATATAAGAGATTATATTCTCAAATAATGGATGCCACTATCGAAGACCTCGAAACCCGCATTGGTGATGATCTCAAGATACTGCGAACAACACGCGGGCTGACCATTGATCAGCTGGCCACAGCTTCCGGCGTCAGTCGTGCCATGATTTCCCGTATTGAACGCGGCGAGACCAACCCAACCGCCGTGCTTCTTGCTCGCCTCCTGGCCCCTCTCGACCAATCACTTTCAGACTTCTTTGCCTTGTCCGAGAAGGCGGCGGCAGCGTCGCCTTTGCGGCGGTTTGAGGATCAGGCCACTTGGCAGGACCCACAAACCGGCTACGTGCGACGTTCCGTTTCACCCAATGGCTTCAACACAGATGTCGATATAATCGAGGTTGAGCTGCCCGCTGGTGCACGAGTGGCCTTTGATCCGCTGCCTGCAGTCCACAAACACATACAGTATATCTGGCTTTTGGAAGGGGTTTTGGAGATGGAGGCCGATGGAGCGATCCAACGTATGGCTCCCGGGGATTGCCTTTTTATGACGCTGAAAAGCCGTGATGTATTTCTCAACCCGTCAGACCAGAGCTGCCGCTATGCGGTTGTCCTGAAGAAGGGTTGATCATGATCGAGATTTTCCAGCTGAACGAAGAGCAATCCCTTTCCGCAATCCCTGAACTCAGCATTCTGTTCTCCCAATGCGTGGCGGACGGGGCGTCAATGGGCTTTATGGCACCATTTCAGGCAGAAGAGGCGGCGGTCTATTGGTTCGATGTCGCAAAATCGGTTCAGCGTGGTGAAACGCTGCTGCTGGTTGCCAAACTGAACGGGCATATTGAAGGTTCTGTGCAACTAAACCTTTCCACACCTCCAAACCAGCCGCACCGAGCCGACCTCAAGAAGCTTATGGTCAATCCTGCC
>JBNKQT010000236.1:0-4000 GCA_050297115.1 Ensifer sp.
GCGAATGTACTTCGTCGTGGCCGGAAAGGTAGGCCTTGCGCTTGCCAACCACCGGCAGGTCATACTCCTTGCCGATCTCGAACATGGTGTTGGTCTGCCATTGTTGGTTCTGCCAGGAGTAAACAACGCCGGTAAATTCGCGGAAGTTGATTTCCGGGTCGAAGTTGGTGGCGAAATATTTGCCGTGGCTGCCAGCATTGATGTCAACGATATCAACATCGGTGATCTTGTCGAAATATTCGTCCTTGGCGAGTGCGGCGAACGCATTCACAACGCCCGGATCGAAGCCAGCGCCGAGGATAGCGGTAATGCCCTTTTCAGCGCATTCTTCCGCACGCTTCCATTCGTAGTTGCCGTACCATGGCGGGGTTTCGCAGATTTTGTCCGGTTCTTCGTGGATCGCGGTGTCGATATAGGCAGCGCCAGTATCCATGCAGGCGTGCAACACCGACATGTTGAGGAAGGCGGTACCAACATTGATCACGATGCCAACGCCCAGACGACGGATCAGAGACTTGGTCGCGTCAATATCCAGAGCATCCAGCGCATAGCCTTCCAGCACCCCGGTCGATACCTTCAAGGAACCCTTTTCTTTCACGGAAGCGATAATGTCATCGCACTTGGATTTCGTGCGCGACGCAATGTGAATCTCGCCGAGAATATCGTTGTTCTGCGCACATTTATGCGCAACGACCTGGGCAACACCGCCCGCGCCAATGATCAGGACATTCTTTTTCATGTTTGTTAGATCGCCTCCGTTGAGAGCAGTTTAAAAATCAACCTGTCAGGACAGGCTGGACACGTAGTCGTCGTAGCCGAATTCACGAACGGTGCGGATGCGCCCGTCCAGTTCCTTCACAGCAATTGCTGGCATGTTCACGCCGTTGAACCAGTTTTTCTTCACCATCGTATAGCCCGCCGCGTTCTGGATCGACAGACGCTCGCCAGCTTTCAGCTCATGGTCGAATTTGAATTCGCCGAAAATGTCACCGGCAAGGCAGGACTTGCCGCAGACCATGTAGTCGTGATCGCCCTCATTCGGCAGCATTTTGGCAGACTCCCGATAAATCAACAGGTCCAGCATATGGGCTTCAATGGATGAGTCAACGATGGCGAGGTTCTTGCCGTTGAAGAGCGTATCCAGCACAGTCACTTCCAGCGTCGTGGATTTGGTGATGGAGGCCTCGCCGGGCTCCAGATAAACCTGAACGCCGTATTTGTCAGAAAAGCCTTTCAGCCGGTCAGCGAGCTTGTCCAGCGGATAACCTTCGCCGGTGAAGTGAATGCCGCCACCAAGGCTGATCCAGTTCATGCGCTCAATCAGGTGGCCGAATGTGTTTTCGATGTGGGTCAGCATTTCGCTGAACCGGTCGAAATCCTCATTCTCGCAATTGTTATGGAACATGAAGCCGGTGACCTTGTCGGCAACCGCTTCAATCTTGCTCGCATCCCATTCGCCAAGGCGCGAATTGGGGCGCGACGGATCGGAAATCAGCCATTCGGAGGTGGAAACGCCGGGGTTCACGCGCAGGCCGCGAATTTTCGAGGCCGACTGGTCTTCAAAACGTGTCAGCTGGTTGATTGTGTTGAAGATGATCTTGTCGCAATTGTCGACAACTTCCTCGATCTCGTCATCGCCATAGGCCACCGAATAGGCATGGGTTTCATTGCCGAATTTCTCGCGGCCAAGCTTCACCTCATAGAGCGAGGACGAGGTCGTGCCGTCCATATATTCGCTCATCAGGTCAAAAACCGACCATGTGGCAAAGCATTTCAAAGCCAGCAGCGATTTCGCCCCGGAATTCTCGCGCAGCCACGCAATCTTTTCCATATTGGGAAGAAGTTTCGACTTGTCGATGAGGTAATAAGGCGTCTTCAGCAACTCTGCCATCCCCCTGAATGTGATGGTGTTGCGCCTCAATGGCGCGGATGGTGCCCAATAGCGGTTTCAGGCACGATTCTCAATGCCTTAACGCAGCTTTGTAACGGGCGTGTTGCAGCTCACTATGCCGTATTATTTGCCCGGTTTGCAAAGGCTTTCTTGATATTTTCCAACTTGTCTGGATTGCGCATCAGATAGACGGTGGCAATTCTACCTTTTCATTCTGGTCAAAGGCAAAAGTCTGGTCCTTGGTATAAGGCTCACGGCGAGCGCAGGTTGATCGCTTCTAAAACATAAACGCGCATCCGGTTATCCCGAATGCGCGCCAGTAATTGTTTTGTCCGCCAGGCGTTGAAGCCTGTAGCGCCTCGGCTCAGGTGTCGAGGTTGGGGTATTCACCGCGTTCGTGGATAGCTTCCGCACGCCCCACAAGCAGGTTCTCAATGCGTCCAACACGCTCAAGGTCCTTGCCCTCATAGGGCATTGAGTGAAGTACATAGCGCATAGCGTTCAGGCGAGCGCGCTTCTTGTCATTGGATTTGACAACGGTCCACGGTGCATCTGCCGTGTCTGTGTGGAAGAACATGGCTTCCTTGGCGCGGGTGTAGTCATCCCACTTGTCGAGCGAAGCCAGGTCAACGGGCGACAGTTTCCACTGTTTCAGCGGGTGCACCTTGCGCTCCTTGAAACGACGGCGCTGCTCGTCCTGACTGACAGAGAACCAGAACTTGATAATATGGATACCGCTGCGGACCAGGTTGCGCTCAAACTCCGGTGCCTGACGCAGAAACTCATGATATTCATCATCCGAACAGAAGCCCATGACCCGCTCAACGCCAGCACGGTTGTACCAGCTGCGGTCAAACATCACGATTTCACCGCTTGTCGGCAGATGCTCAACATAGCGCTGGAAATACCACTGACCACGCTCGGTTTCACTGGGCTTTTCCAAGGCTACAACACGTGCACCGCGCGGATTGAGATGCTCCATAAAGCGTTTGATCGTGCCGCCTTTGCCTGCCGCATCGCGACCTTCAAAGAGAATGACAAGGCGCTGGTTGTTATTGCGCACCCAGTTTTGAAGCTTCAAAAGCTCTGTCTGGAGAATAAATTTTTCGCGCTCATAATCCTTGCGCAACATCTTGTATTTGAAGGGATAGCCACCTTCACGCCAATTTTCGGCAAGCTCATCCCTGTTCTTGCCGGATTTCACCGCAGGTTTGGGAAGGCCGAGCGCCTTGCTGATCCGCAGCGCATCATCCGGCGATGCGCCCTCCAGAATGGCCTGCATGGCGTCGTTGCTATTGGCCTCGCTGTGGGCGATCTCGTCAATAGCCTCGTCTTCAGACATTTGCGCGGCAACGCGGCGCTCTTCCGCCAACGCTTGCTCTTCCTGTGAAGTCAGATGAGCGCCACCGTCAATTGAAACAACACCCTGCATTTTTTCAGTTTTGTTTTGTGCCATTGTTGAACTCCAGATCTACAAATCAGCGGCCATGTGAACGACCGTAGGAAAAAGAAAATATTTCTTTGAATAAAAATATAGAAGCATCTTATTATTTTTATATAAATTACAAATAAGAAATTTGGATGCGAAGCAAAAATATAAATAAAGAAAGCAATTTGTTAAGGTAAATGATTGATTAAATATTATGTATATCAGGGGTATTGTTGTTGTGTGATTAAAGTTGCTGTGGGGCAAGGTGCACGCGGATATTGACGCCTGTTTCGGAGTCCCGACGGCAGCCCCGGTTGTTGCCTGCAAAGGCGAGGGAAACTTCGTTTCATCGCAATGAGCATCAAACAGTTTGTCACAGCGATCAATTTCTTTGGCCTTTGAGGGCTTGTTGATTGGAATTGGTTTTGCGAAACCGGAACCTGGACTATTTGGATTTCACAACTGTCAGATCGGCTTTCCCATGAAACCGGAAATCATCAAACTTGCAGTCATTCTCGCCTTATTGAGCTTTGCTGGCCCTATCGCCATTGATATGTACATTCCGGCTCTTCCCCGCATCGCCGCAGACCTTGGGGCCGAAGTCTCGGCGGTGCAGTGGACAGTGATGTCCTTTTTTACCGCATTCGGCATTTGCCAGCTTGTCTATGGTCCTGTGTCGG
>JBNKQT010000237.1:0-6915 GCA_050297115.1 Ensifer sp.
CTTGTGTCGCAGCAAAACAGCCACGACGTATTCAATGGCGGTGGGCACGGCAATGTTAACATCACAGGTCCCGGCTGGGTGTCTGCTGGCGGTTTTCGTCTGTCATCGCCTAACCTTGGGAATTTTGTGGCCTGGTGCCTCGATCTCGCCCACTATCTGAACCTGCCGAGCAACTACCACATCACGAACAATCCGTTTGCCAACAGTAACGGCCTGACTGCTACTCAAAAGGCAAATGTTGAGCAGTTCTTCGGTGTGAACTACTCAACGGTTGATCTCAATGACAACAAAGAGTCGGCGGCCTTCCAGCTCGGGTTGTGGGAGATTATCTCCGAAACCGGCAGCAGCTTCGACGTCTTCTCAGGCTCGTTCCGGGGTTGGGGTTCATCCGGCAGCTATATCGGCACCTACGCCAACCAGTTGCTTTCAAATCTGGGTGGCCCGATTACTCAAAAATACGAATTCACATACCTTGAAGCGGACTCGAATACTGGTTGGCGCTCGTGGTACAACAATCACAGCCAGAACCTCGTGACGGTCACGGCTGTGCCGTTGCCAGCAGCAGGCCTGCTTCTTGGCGGTGGTGTTATTGCAATGATGGGCCTCGGCCGTCGTAAGAAACAGCAGGCAAGCGCCTGATTGTATTGCATGATAAGCCACCTGTGGCTTTGTGAATCTAAAAAACCGAGACGAAACCGTCTCGGTTTTTTATTGCCCTGGTCAATGTCAGCCTGCACGAAGTCGTGTGGCGTCCAAACGACGTTCCAGCTCTCCTAATCCGGCAAAATGGCCGCGCGAAGCCAGAATTGGGTGAAAGCCTGTGCGAACGCGCGATATCGCTCCATTGAAAGCGGTTTCTCCAAATATGCGTTTGCACCTGCACTGTAACAACGTACGATGTCCGCATGATTGATAGACGATGAAAGTGTTACGACAGGTAGATTGGAAACCCGGTCATGATCGCGGATTGCGCTTACAAGATCTATACCACTGCCGTCACGCAAGTTGATGTCGACTACCGCCATATCGCAAGCCTTATCCAGCATTTCGTCGATCGCACCCTCAATCGTCGGCCAGCAAAATAGCTCTGCAGGTGCTGAAACACTCTCAAACGCCGTTTTGAGAAACCCAAAATCCAATGGGTCGTCCTCCACCACCATTATTCTAAAATTATCTTTCACGAAAAACCCGATTATTGTTGAAGGGGCAGCCTGATAACAAAGCGCGAGCCCGCACCATAGGTCGTATCCAGCCTGATCTCACCTTGATGGCTTTCAACAATCTGCTTGCACAATGCAAGCCCCACACCAAAGCCATCATAAACCGTTTCATCCTTATGCAAACGCCTGAATGCGGTGAAAATGCTATCTGCATATTTCGGGTCTATCCCGATACCATTATCCTCAATGCAAAACTCGAGACTTGAGCTTTTTTTCAGACTGTAGATGCGGACTCTGGGTCGCGTTCCCGCGCGGGCGTATTTAACAGCATTGCCAATCAAATTCTGAAAAACCTGCCGCAACAGATCCGGATCGCCATAGTAGTCAGGAAGATCTGATGCCAATATTTCGGCGCGCGCATTTTCAATTTGCGTTTCCAGATTCTGGACGGCCTGTATTACAATATCGGAGAGGTTGATATTCTGGCGGGAGATGGCCTTGTAGGCAAGCTTTGAGTATTCAAGCAACCGTTTGATAACCCGGTCCATTCGAACGGCTGAATTCTGAACATGCTTCGCATAGTTGATCAACTCAGCATATTTTCCCTGATTTGCATCCTCGACCAACATGTCCGCAAATATGGCTATGTGCCGCAATGGCGCCTTCAGATCGTGTGAAACGACAGCAGCAAATTGCTCAAGAGACTCGTTTTTCTTGCGCAATTCAGCGCTCTGCTGCCTGAGGCTGGCCTCCTGCTCCTGCTGGCGGGTAATATCGCGACCAACCTTGATCAACCCCGCCCGCTCGTTGCCTTCAAACAAGACTTTGGTACGCCAGCGAATCCAACTGTCATCAGCGTCGGCGTCGCGCCTCAATTCGTCGAAATCGACATCGGGATTGTCTGGCGTGGCCTTCTCGATCAGTTCCTCGATTGGCCCTCGCCCGCCAATGTCATCTCCGCCCGGCAGGCAGGTTTTGCCGTAAAGCGCATCAACGGGCTTGCCGATAACCTTTGCGAAGGACGGATTAGCATAGGTCAGCTTGAAATTCTTGTCTGCAACAACAACAAAATCAGGCACATTTTCCAGTATCAGCTCAAATTCTCGCGTTCGGTCACTCAACTCAGACTGCGCTTGCCGAAGCTCTGTTATATCTTCGTAGAATGACGCGCTCCACCCATCCGGCGAATGGTAGGCGGTCACTCTGTGCGAAGCGCCATTCTGACGTTGTATCTCAAGAGAAATCGGTTCGCGCACGGTATCGGTTTCATATTGCATATCCAGCACTTTATCGAAGGGCGTCTCCCCTCCGATTGGTGTACCGCCCAGAACCCCCTTTTCCATCGCTGCACGCAAGAGAGTTTGTCTAGCCTGCCCCGGCCGGAAAATGTCGCCTACGGGCCCATAGTAACGCGCTGCTGCCTGATTGTATTTCATCAACTGTGCAGACTTGTCCCACACCAGGATAGGGTGCGGAAAGCGCTCGACGACAAAAGACAAGGCACTGAGCAACTCATCAGCTTCAAAGCTGGTACTAGTGTCGACAAAGATAAAATACCCACCACCGTCTGCGGTGGAAAAGCTGTTGATCTGAAGGCGGCCGCCGCCGACAATTGCCGTATCGGTTCGCATTTGAAAGGATAAGTAAAGCCCGTCGACCCCTGCAGACTTCCAGTTTCCAGATGGTTCGAAAAAGTCGGTAAAAGGAGATCCAATCACATCATCGCAAGCGAAATCAAAGGTACTGAGAAAGGCGGAATTGACCTTCTGTATTATACCTTCTCTGTCGGTGATAAGTGTCGGCCGCCGAACGGCGTCAAACAGTTGATCTGAAACGCATTCTTCCATCTTGGTCCCGACGTTTTGTTCTGGCACAAACTAACCTGACGCCTTTCAATGGCCAAGCCCGAAGTTTAGCCATAACAAATGCCTGGAGGCGTATCGGGGATTTCAGAATGTATGACGTTCCGCGTCGGCAAGTGCTGCAAGATCTGCAGCTTTCAGCTCTACAGATTCGCCACAGCCGCATGCCGATGTCTGATTGGGATTATTAAAGACAAAGCCAGCGCGCAGCTTGGTCACCTCGAAATCCATTTGCGTACCCAGCAAGTAGAGTACCGCGGCTGGATCAACCCATACGCCTGCACCATCACGCTCCACATAGTCATCACCCTTGACCGGCTCTTTAACCAGATCAACGGCATATTCCATGCCAGCGCATCCACCTTTTTTGATCGATACGCGAATACCCTTGGCACCCTCGCCTGCATTTTTGACGATGGCCTTCACGCGGTCAGCGGCCGCTTCTGTCAACGTAATGACTTCAAATGCCATGTTCTTCTCCTTGCCACACCGGGTTCAAGGCCCGGCGGTCGAGACTTGTCAATGCTCAATTCTAGGCACTTTGTATTAAGCCTTCAATACCAGCCGATTGCGACCTGCGCCTCTTCAGACATACGGTCAGGCGTCCATGGCGGATCAAAAACCATATCCACTTCCACACCAGCAACACCTTCAACAGCGCTCACTGCGTTTTCCACCCATCCAGGCATTTCGCCTGCAACGGGGCAACCAGGCGCGGTGAGCGTCATCTCGATCTTCACCATTCTGTCATCTTCAACATCGATCTTGTAGATCAGACCAAGTTCGAAAATATCCGCTGGAATTTCAGGGTCATAGACCGTCTTCAGCGCAGCAATTATATCGTCGGACAGCCGTGCCAACTCATCAGCAGGTATCGCTGACTTCGCGGCATTTTCATCAGCCTGTGCTGTTTCCTGCGCCTGCTCACTCATTTCAAACCTCAATCAACCAAAGAAATCGCGCGCATATTCCAGCGCCTCAACCAGTTTGTCCACTTCCGCGCGGGTATTATACATCCCGAAAGATGCCCTGCATGTGGAGGTAACACCGAACCGTTTCAAGAGCGGCTGGGCACAATGCGTACCAGCGCGTACGGCGACGCCCTGACGGTCAATGACCATGGACACATCGTGCGCGTGAATGCCCTCAATTTCAAACGAGAAGATGCCGCCCTTTCCGGGCGCCTCTCCGATAACCCGCAGCGAATTCACCGAGCGGAGACGCTCAGCCGCATAGCTGGCAAGACCGGCTTCATGCTCCGCAATCGCGGCCCGGCCGACCTGCTCCATATATTTCAGAGCAACACCAAGACCGATGGCCTGAACAATCGGCGGCGTTCCGGCCTCAAAACGATGCGGAGGATCATTGTAGGTAACACTATCCTCTGTCACATCAACGATCATTTCACCGCCACCCTCAACGGGCGACATGGCCCTCAGTCGGTCCATTTTGCCGTAAAGGACACCAATCCCCGAAGGGCCGTAGAGCTTGTGCCCCGTCATCACATACCAGTCGCAGTCAATGTCGCGCACATCCACCGGCATATGCACCGCGGCCTGGCTGCCATCAACGAGAACCGGAATGCCGCGCTCACGCGCAATACGGCAGACCTCTTTTACAGGCACTACTGTTCCAAGCGCATTGGACATATGCGTGATGGCGATCAGTTTGGTCCTGTCTGTCAGGCATTTTTCAAAATCGTCAAGGTGAAATGCACCCTGATCATCAACCGGCGCCCAAACAAGTTTGGCGCCCTTTTTCTCACGAATGAAATGCCATGGCACGATGTTGGAATGGTGCTCCATAATCGACAGGACGATCTCATCGCCTTCTTCGATATTTTCCATGCCCCAGCCGTAGGCCACTGTATTGATGCCTTGGGTTGACCCCTTGGTGAAGATGATTTCATCGACAGAACCGGCGTTCAAGAAGTCACGAACGGTCTCACGTGCGGCTTCATAGGCGTCAGTCGCGGCGTTGGACAGAAAGTGCAAACCACGATGCACATTTGCATATTCTCTCTCATAGGCGTGCTTGACCGCATCAATGACAACCTGCGGCTTCTGCGCTGAGGCGCCATTGTCGAGATAAACAAGCGGTTTTCCGTAGACCTCACGCGCAAGAATGGGAAAATCCTTGCGGATGGTTTCTACATCATAGCCTGTTGCGTCGGTTTTCACGTTCACGATCCCCGCGCTTCGAGCCAACCGGCAATCACATTCTCCAGCGCTTCAATCAGCGCTTCATCGTCCATTTCCTCAACCAGCTCCGCCACAAATGCCTGCACCAGCAGACCACGCGCCTTGGCCTCGGGAATACCGCGGCTCATGAGGTAGTAGAGCTGCTTATGGTCGATATCGGCAACCGTCGCGCCGTGAGCGCATTGCACATCATCGGCGAAGATTTCCAGCTCCGGCTTGCTGGAAAAGTCAGCATCATCGGATAGCAACAACGAATTGCAGGCCATGCGGGCATCAGTCTTCTGTGCATCGGGTGCTACACGAATCTGCCCCTGAAATACGCCTTTCGCCTTATCAAACACAATGTTGCGTACCACTTCAGTTGAGGTGGTTTCCGGCACGTTGTGCCCCAAAACCATCGTCACATCCGTATGGCTGTCGCCATCCAGAAGGTTGATTACACGCATCTTGAAGTCAGCGCCCGGCGCCTTGGTAACACCATGAATTTCCTGGCGGACAAGCTTACCGCCCGCGTTTAGAATAAACACGCTCAGTTTGGCATTTTCACCAAGCGAAAATTTGAGCTGACCGAGATAGGTGGAAATCTCTTCTTCTTGCTGAAGAATGATCCACTCGACTTCCGCACCCTCGTCCAGCGCGATATCACTGACTGTTGACGAGAAAGATGCCTCACCCTCAGTGCCAATATGCCGTTCTATAATGCGCACCTTGGAATTGGCCCCAAAGCGAACATTGAATCGCCCATGCAACTGCCCGGCACCGGAAAGCGCTTGCAGTTCAATGGCATTTTCAAGCTCGACGTTATCTTCAAAGGCAATTTCAAATCCAGCCGTCACAAAACCGCTATTGATCCGCCCGATAACATCATCATCACCAATCGGAGACAAGGCATCGGCCACGGTCCCATCCTGAAGTGCTTCTTCAAGAAGTCGCACACTGGCACCGCTAATTTTTCCGGCAACGCTTTTTGCATCTGACGCGGTCAATACGGTGGAGCCGGAAAGCACCGGATCACGCTCTTTGACCTCATTCGTAGCATCAACCTTCGGCACTTCGCGAAGCAATGTGCGTAGATTGGTATAGTGCCAGGCCTCAACGCGGCGTGTCGGCAGCCCTTTGGTCTTCAGGTCGTAAATTGCCTTGTCGCGCGCCAGCAACACGTTTTCATCGCCCGGCAGCAGGCCAACATTGTTGTTATACGCCTCCACCAACGCGCTTTCGGCCTGCGTAAGCTGTATCGCAGTCTGAGCAGTCATCATCACAATCCCTTAGGCCGCGCTCTTGATCACGTCTTCGTAGCCATTCGCCTCAAGCTCTCTGGCAAGTTCGGAATCGCCCGATTTGATGACCTGGCCTTTGTAGAGAACATGCACGGAATCAGGCTGAATGTGGTCCAGCAGGCGCTGATAGTGGGTAATCACGATCATCGCGCGGTCCGGTGAACGCAGCGCGTTTACGCCTTCAGAAACGATGCGAAGTGCATCAATATCGAGGCCGGAATCCGTCTCGTCGAGTACGCAGAGCTTCGGCTCCAGAAGCGACATTTGCAGGATTTCCACCCGCTTCTTCTCACCACCGGAAAAACCGACATTGAGCGGGCGGCGCAGCATTTCTGGCTCCACCTTCAAAGCTGCCGCCGCTTCCTTCACCTTGCGCATGAAATCTGGCGTGGAAAGCTCTTCCTCGCCGCGT
>JBNKQT010000238.1:0-5709 GCA_050297115.1 Ensifer sp.
GAGGTATTGAAGGAACAGCCCGAACTTGGCCGCCGCGCGGTGTTGATGCGCAAATTCGGGCAGGAGATTATAGAGGCGACAGCGGGCAAGAAAGTGCATGGCACGGGCGCCATTCCCGGCGGCATCAACCGCAATCTGCCGATTGAAACGCGTGATGCCTTTCTGAAAAACGTCGCGGACATGAAAGCCTGGGCCATGGATGCGCTGGCGCTGGCGCGCGACTACACGCTGGACCATCCGGAACTGATCAACGGCTTCGGCGCTTTTCCATCCTCGCACATGTCCATTGTGCGGGACGATGGCGCGCATGATCTTTATCATGGCAAAATGCGGGCGATCGATTTTCAGGGTCAGACGATCTTCGATCAGGTGGACTATAGCCGCTACCATGAATTGCTGGTCGAGGATGTCCGTTCCTGGTCCTATATGAAATTTCCGTTCATCAAGTCGCTTGGGCCAGAGGCAGGCTGGTATCGTGTTGGCCCCACAGCGCGCCTGAACACGGCAGACTTCATGGATACCCCCCTGGCCAACGAAGCCCTGAAGGCATTCAAGGCTCTGACCGGCGGCAAGCCCAACAATACAACGCTTGCAAACCATTGGGCACGCATGATCGAGGTGGTGCATTGTGTTGAGAAGATTGAGGAATTGCTGCACGATCCGGATCTTCAAGGCACCGACCTGAAGGCGATCGGCGATCGCCGCGAAGAGGGGATCGGTGTGATTGAAGCACCGCGTGGCAACCTGATCCACCACTACAAGGTCGATGAAAATGATCAGGTGACCTATTGCAACCTGATCGTCTCCACCACCCATAACAACGAAGGCATGAACCGGGCGGTGAAAGATGTTGCGGTGAAATACCTCTCGCATCAGCCGGAAATCACCGAGGGCATGTTGAACCATATCGAGGTCGCCATTCGCGCCTACGACCCCTGCCTGTCGTGTGCGACACATGCGCTGGGGCAAATGCCGCTGCAGGTGGAAATTTTCGATGCGGACAACAAGCTGGTCGACAGCCGAACACAGTCTTGCTGAGCATGTTATTGATTGCTTACGGAAATCCCGGTCGCGGCGATGACGGAATCGGCCCGGCTTTTGCGGATCGACTGGAAAGCCGACAGCTTCCGGGGATAACAATTGATGTCGACTACCAATTGACTGTGGAGCACGCGCTGGCGGTGGCAGATGCATCCTGCGTGGTATTTGTGGATGCGGCCCTGGACATCAAACTACCTTACTTTTTCGAGACGGTTGGCCCAACAGAAAAGGCCGATATCTCAAGCCACAGTTTAAGCCCCATATCCGTTCTGACCCTCTCCAAAACCCTTTATGGAAATGCACCCGAGGCTTTTGTCCTGGGGATATCCGGCCATGTCTTCGGCGATGTCAGGGAAGGGCTGAGCGAAGCAGCACTGTGCAACCTCGATCTTGCCGAGACCTTCTTTCTGGATTGGCTTCAAAACCGTCAGTAGCTTGCCTTGCAGCTAGCAATTGCGGCTTGCCCCAGAGCCAGGCCGCCATCGTTGGCTGGTGTCTTTTGGTGCACAAGAACATCCAAGCCAGCGTCAGAAAGACCGCGGCAAAGTCCGTCAAACAGGATGGAATTGTTCATCACCCCACCTGACAGCGCTACCCATTTGCAGTCTGTTTGAACTGCCAAAGGTGCGATCGTTTCAACAAGCGCTTGAACAAGACCATTATGGAACCGCGCGGAGATAAAACCCGGTGTTTGCCCAGCGGCAATATCTTCAAGCAAAGCTTCCCAGAGCGGTTTCCATGAGAGAATGATATGGTCGTGGTGGATGGCGCGCTCGCAAGGATAGGGTCTGGCATTCTCCAATTCGGATTGTGCCAGCGCCTCCAGCATCATACCCGTTTGTCCCTCATAATCCTGCCGGTCTGTGCAAAGGTTCAGCGCCGCTGCAACGGCGTCAAAAAAGCGGCCAGCCGATGAGGCGAGGGGCGCGTTGACCTTTCGGGTTATCATCTGCTCCGTGACGCGCAATTTGGCTGCGTCAACATTCGGGATCAAACCATATCTCTTGACCGCATCGCTCCACTCGTTACCAAATGCAGCATGCAGATGGGCGGCAAGATTACGCCAGGGTTCACGCGATGCCGCAGCCCCTCCAGGCATGGCGACTGGCTGAAAATGGGCGAGCCTTGTGAACGCACGGCAATTGCCCAGCAAAAGCTCAGCGCCCCAGATCGTGCCGTCTTGCCCAAGTCCCAGGCCATCCAGAACGATCCCAAGCGCCATTGTCTCTGGCGGCAATCCGTTATCTGCCAGGCAGGCTGCCAGATGCGCATGGTGGTGTTGGACGGGAACGATGGGCACATTCAGACGATCCGCCAGTTCCCTGCCGTGTTGGGTGGAAAGATAATCCGGGTGCGCATCGACTGCGATGATCTCGGGCGTGAAGCCGAATAGCTTGCGATAGAGGTCTAGATTGCGCCGGTAATCGGCATAGGTGGCCGCATCCTCCAAATCGCCGATATGCTGTGACAATGTAACCTGCCCATGGCTCAGCATGCAGAAGGTCGATTTCAATTCGCCCCCCATGGCCAGAATGCGCTTTGCCTGTTTGAAGCTGGCGTGAAGGGGCAGAGGCTCCGGGGCAAACCCACGCGCGCGCCGAATGATCTGCACTGCGGGTTCATCAAGCCTGACGACGGAATCATCCACGCGATTGATAATATCGCGATCATGCATCAACCAGCCGTCTGCGATGCCAACCAATCTCTCTTTAGCCTCGTCATTGCTGGTTGCCTGCGGTTCGCTGGAACAGTTGCCTGAGGTCATGACGAGTGGGACATCCAGCATGTTCAACAGAAGTGTATGCAGCGGTGTGTAGGGCAACATAAGCCCGATACGGTCTTGGCCGGACGCTATGGACGGGGCAAGGACGGCATTTCCATGTGTGCCCAAGAGAACGATGGGAGCGGCAGATGCGGCCAGAAGGCTTGCCTCTGTCTCGTTCACAAACGCACAGGCTTTTGCTGTCTCCACATTACGCACCATGACAGCGAAGGGCTTTGCAGGGCGCTTCTTTCGCATTCGCAGTCTGGCGACAGCGTCCTCATTGGTCGCATCGCAAGCCAGATGAAACCCGCCGAGGCCTTTAACCGCAATGATTTTGCCCGCCGCCAACCAATCAGCGGCCATCTGCAATGCGTCGGTTTTGGAGATGACACCCTCTCCACCTTCAAACCACAGGCTTGGCCCGCAGGCAGGGCAGGCATTGGGCTGGGCATGGAAGCGCCGGTCCGCCGGGTCGTCATATTCCGATCTGCAATCATCACACATCGGGAAGGCCAACATGGATGTGTTCGCGCGGTCGTAAGGGATGCCGGAAACGATGGAAAGGCGCGGGCCGCAATGGGTGCAATTGGTGAAGGCATAGCCATAGCGGCGGTTGCCCTTATCAAAAATTTCTGCAAGGCAAGCCGGGCACGTAGCGGCGTCGGCAATGATGCCAGTCGATACTTCGCCGCCCTCACTTTCGAGAATTTGAAATGCGGTAGGTGGAATGGCGTTCGCAATATCTTGCGCGACAACGCTATCTATTCGCGACAGGGGGGGCGCCTCTTTCCGGATCAGCGTTTCAAGCCGCGTCAATGCTTCAGCACTTCCAAAGGCTTCAATTTCAATGCCTGCGGCATCATTGCGCACATGGCCGGTGAGATTGCACGTCTGTGCCAGTTGCCAAACCTTCGGGCGGAAACCGACGCCCTGAACCAGGCCGGTGATGCGGTAGCACCGCCCCTGTATTTGGTCCGGCCCCATAATCAGCAGATCCTCGGCAATTGCTCCCCGACGAGCCAGTCGACAACGCGCCGTCCGCCGAATTTTGTTTCCATCTGCACCAGGTTCGCATCGTCTTCAACAACAGAGCCAATCCGAGCAGCCTCGCTCCCCAATGGTTCAGAGCTTATGACGTCTAGAAGCGTGTCGACATCGGCCTCCTCGCAGATGCAGATCAGCTTGCCCTCATTGGCAATATAAAGCGGGTCGAGCCCAAGCAATTCACAGGCTGCCGAAACATCCGCTCGCATAGGGATTGCGGCCTCATCAAGCATGATCCCCACCTTTGCAGCGTGGGCCACTTCGTTCAGGGTTGCGCCCAGTCCGCCACGGGTCGGGTCGCGCAGCAACGCGATGCCGGGAACGCGCGCAACCATAGCTGCAACCATTTTATGAAGGCTGGCGCTGTCGGACTGTATTTCGGTTTCGAACTCCAGATTTTCCCGCTTTGACAATATAGCCACGCCATGGTCGCCAATGGTGCCGGACAGAAGAATAGCCTGTCCCGATCTCACACGATGCGGTCCGATATCCACGCCATCGGGCGCAATACCGTAACCGGCAGTGGAGATGAAAATGCCGTCGCCCTTGCCCTTCTCGACAACCTTTGTGTCGCCCGCCACAACCGGAACGCCTGCCTCTTCCGCAGCCATCGCCATCGACTGGACGACCCTTTCGAGGTCAGCAAGCGGAAAGCCCTCCTCCAGAATGAAGCTGGCCGTCAGCGCAACTGGCGTTGCGCCAGCCATGGCGATATCGTTTACAGTGCCATGCACGGCCAGCGAGCCGATATCGCCACCGGGGAAAAAGAGCGGCGATATGACATGTCCATCCGTGGTAAGCACGGGGCGACCCGATTGCACCGGCAGAACAGCGGCGTCATGTCCGGCATCAAGATAGGGATTGCCCAGATGCTTGGCAAAAAGTCGGGAGATCAGTTCGGCCATGGCCCGTCCGCCGCCGCCGTGGGTCATATCGACATTGCCGGTCATCGTGCCGGATTGCCAACGAGCCGCCTTCACGCAAGCTCCTCCCTGGCGTCGGCTTGTGGCGCACGAAACCGGCCATAGGTCCAGTAGGCCGCACACGATCCTTCAGACGACACCATGCAGGACCCCATCGGGTTATCCGGCGTGCACACGGTTCCGAAGAGTTTGCAATCGGTCGGCTTTTTCACACCGCGCAGGACTGCCGGGCATTCGCAGGATTTCACCTCGCGTGATTGTTTGGGGCTGATTTCGAAGCGTTTCTCTGCATCAAAGGCGGCATAGCGTTCGCGCAATCGCAATGCACTATTGTCAACTATGCCAAGGCCGCGCCATTCGAAGGTTTCGCGCAGTTCAAAAACCTGTTCCACCAGTGCTTGCGCTTTCTGATTGCCGTCTCGGGTTACAACACGGGTATATTCGTTTTCCACTTCCGCCCGGTCTTCGTTCACCTGCCGGGTCAGCATCAATACCGATTGCATGACATCAAGCGGCTCAAAGCCGCAGATGACGACGGGCTTTTCATAATGCGCGGCTGCGGCCTCATAGGGCCGTGAGCCGATAACGGCGCTGACGTGGGAGGGCCCGAGAAAGCCATCGATGTGCGCCTTGCCGCCCCGTGCGAAATCGTCGGAATCCAGAATGTGCCCGATTGCTGCCGGGGTGAGGACGTGATTGCAGAAAACGGAAAAATTCGTCAGGCCTTCCTTTTCCGCCTCAAGCACCGCAACCGCTGTCGGCGGTGTCGTTGTTTCAAAACCGATGGCAAAAAAGATGACTTCTTTAGCCGGATTCTGCCGCGCAATTTTCAACACGTCTATGGTGGAATAAACCATGCGGATATCGGCACCATCGGCCTTGGCACGGATCAGCGAGCGTTGTCTTGTGCCGGGCACACGCATCATGTCGCCATAT
>JBNKQT010000239.1:0-7256 GCA_050297115.1 Ensifer sp.
CAGTATCGTCGGTAGATGCTTCTGCTGACTTTGAGAATACCGCTGCATTGTCCGGAAATCCATATATCGAAGATGGGATGGAGTTCAGCCGCACTGGGCTTTCGTTCAATAATAATGGTTGTGGATTTGCTGGATGCAGCAGCCACACCGGCTTTTATTCTGGGCCAACGCCATTCACTGGAAATTACATGTATGGTAATGGCGGCGGTACATTTACCATTAAATCCACAGGATCTAATGTTTTTAATGCCCTAGAGCTTATCTTGGGCACCGGAAATAATCCAAGAAATGGCATCAGTTATACTTGGCAAACTTACCTCTCTGGCAATTTGGTTGGCAACGGAACAACCAGTTTGCTTTCGGTTCCTGGCTGGTTCGGTTGGTCGGATTCGGGTGGTTTCGACATGGTAGTATTTGGACAGGCCTCAGGCGGTGGTGCACCAGCCTTCGATAGCGTCCGAGCTGAGTATTCTGGGCTCGCGACAGTCCCTCTTCCTGCCTCTGGCTGGCTAATACTTGCCGGCTTAGGCGGTCTATCGACCTTGCGGCGACGGAAAAAAGCGGACTGAACCTCACTATAAACTGGTTGTGAAGTACGTGGTGGGCCACTTTTGGTCCGCCACTTTGTAATATGTCGTACTCGCACGCGGCTATGATTCAGTGGCGATCACACGCGGTTTCGCAATCGCTTGCTTTGTGGCAGTAACTTCGGTGAGCGCGTGGGACGGCCTCCTTGGCTGTCTCTCCTATATATGATATTGTATTTATCTTATCTTATGTTGGGAAGCAGCGACCTTCGCTCACTTAAGCCACGGGCCCCTGAAACACTATCTCCCAAACTGTTTCACACAAAGCCCTCAAAACAACGCTTACAAGCTTGCCGCAGCGACCCGCCTCAAAAACCTGAAACAAATCTGCCCAGCTCTGTTTCACGCCCACGAACTTCACCCCTGTTGAAAACCCACCCCCGTTAACCTTAACAAATGGTTTACATTGCGTTCGTCCTGCGCAACTGTGATGGTTAGCGGAGTGTTAATGAGTAGCCGTGGGTGACCCTTGCGTATTGAGTGGAATAGGGCGGTCAAGATCGCGTCAATCGCTGCGTTTTTTGCGGCCATTGCGCTGGATCAGACTGTGCCCGTGGTCACTCTCAGCGTTTTGGCACTGGTGGACCGAACGCTTGTCGCGCTTTTCATGCGTGATGAGCCGCAGGCAATCGAGGAGCAGGCAGCATGAAGTGGGCATTTATTTTCTGGTTCGCACCGCTGGCCTTTCTAGGCGGCTGGTACGGTCTTTCCTACAACGACATGAATTTCGGCATCTTCATGCTGTCACGGCAGGCCCACGATATGGTCTTCCAGATTTACGGCAACGTTCTCGGTATCCCGCCTGAAGATATCCCGCCGCTGGTGGCGCGCGCGCTCGTGCTTGACAGTTTCGTGGTGCTTGCCCTTGTTGCCTTCCGCCGCCGCAAAAAGATCATCGCCTTCTATCAGGCGCGCTTCGGCAGGAAAGACACAAGCGATCAGTTCGCCAGCGAGGCCAGCCTGTCCAAGGCACCTTGAAGAATGAAAGAGGCAGCAGCGGAATCAATCCGCTCTGCCCGTTTGGCCCGCGAAACATCCATTTCCAATAATGCGCGCTCTGCCGCCACGGTCGAAAGCCGTTCATCCCAGAAGATAAAGGGCAGGGCGGTCTTCTCTTCCATCAGCCGCACAAAAGCGCGTGTCGCCTGAACGCGCGGCCCCGACGACCCGTCCATATTCATCGGCAGGCCAATGATAAAGGCCGCCACCTTTTCCTTCGCGGCAAACTGCAACAAAACCTCCGCATCAGCGGTAAATTTCTTCCGCTTCAGCACCGGGCGGGGCGATGAAAATTTCCGCCCGATATCCGACACCGCAAGCCCAATCGTCTTCGTGCCAAGGTCGAGCCCCATCACGGGTTCGCCGGGCTTCAGTGCTGCATCGAGTTCTTCAATGGTCAGTATCGTCATCTTGTCGCCAGAATGTCACTTGTGAATAGCGCCTCTTATTTCATATGCTTTGCCCAAAGCAAATCGATACCTGGGAGCAAAATCATGAAAATCACATGGCTCGGCCACGCGGCCTTTCGTCTGGATACCGCCAAGGCAAAAATCCTGATCGACCCGTTTTTCACCGGCAATCCCAGCTTCGCCGGTCTTGATGCCAAGGAGGCCGCCAGCGGCATCACCCACATCCTGCTCACCCACGGCCACGGCGATCATGTGGGCGATACAATCCAGCTGGCCAAGGAAACCGGCGCAACCGTGCTCGCCAATGCCGACCTCGCTACATGGCTCAGCTCCAAAGGCGTTGAAAAGATCGAGCAGGGCAACACCGGTGGCACCATCGCCTTTGATGGCTTTTCCGCCACCTTCACTGACGCCCGTCATTCCTCTGCCATGATGAGCGAAGACGGCGTCAGCCATTCGCTGGGAAGCGCCAACGGTCTCATGCTGCATTTTGAGGATGAACCCTCGCTCCTCCACATGGGCGACACGGATATCTTCTCAGATATGGCCCTGATCGACGAACTCCACAAACCCGAAATCGGCATCGTCCCCATCGGCGACCGCTTCACCATGGGCGGAGCGGTCGCCGCACTCGCCTGCCTGCGCTACTTCAATTTCACCACCGCCATCCCCTGCCACTACGGCACATTCCCGATCATCGATCAGACCCCGGAGAAGTTTGTAACCGGAATGGCTGGGTCGAAAACGAAGGTCGAAACGCCAAAGCCGGGCGGAGTGATCGAGGTTTGAGGAAACCGCTCAAAGGCAAAAATGGCGCGGGCAGGGTGCCCGCGCGTTGCCTGTCTTGAGGCCCCATTGGCAGCTATCTGTCTCTGATCCTCGCCCAAACACGTTCAAATAGGGCCGGATTGTCCGGCAGTCTAAAATCACCGGTCATCACGGCTCGAAAATCTTGAAAATCAGCGATCTGCCGACTGTGTGTCTTCCCGTCACGAGTTACTTTGAATGACCGGTTAAAAAGGCTGTTCCGCCCACCCTCAGTCACAACCATCATCATCAGATTTTCGGAAAACGGGGCCTTTTCCCACCGCGCAGTTATAAAATTGGCCGTTTCAATATCAATCGGCTGCACCGCAATGCGCTCAAAACCATAAAGCCCGCTCCAGCCCTCCGGTGTCTTGCGTTCCAGCACGGTTTCACCCGTCTCCGCATCCCGTCGAAAGCTGAACGTTTCATCCCGAATTGTCTGTTTCTCATCGAACTTGATTTGAATGGGAAAAACCGGAGCGCCATTGCCGAATCCGCAATCGGCCAGAAACTCCGTTCCTCCAATGGTCACAATATAGGCCAGATGCGTCCGCGCCCCGCCGCGCGCGGCCCCGTTGCGCACCCGCGCAAGCATTGGCGAAAATTCAAATCCGCACGCCTCAAGTGCCGCGCCAAATAGCCCGTTCAACTCAAAACAATAGCCACCCCGCCCGGCAACAACCAGCTTCTGCCACAGCGCATCGGCAGAGAGATCCGGCACAACACCCGTCAGCGGGTCCATATTTTCAAAAGTCAGATGGCACAACTGCGCCACCTGCAAACGCGTCAACTCGTCGAGATCAGCCCTGATTTCCCCACCACCAATACCAACCCGTTCCAGATATCCCGCCAGATCAAAACCCATACATGCCCCCATAAAACTGTCCGCGAAAACTACCGCTCCAAAATTCCCCCCGTCCAGCAAAATCTGGGGAGCCCTGAAAGGCAAGCCACACTAAACCATCCCCCGTCATACCGGACTTGATCCGGTATCCAGCAGGCGCGTGTCCACGCGCCTAAAGGACTCAACGTAGGAAGAAATCTTCCGCGCCCAAGGACTTGGGCGCACTGGATGCCAGATCAAGTCTGGTATGACGGGTGGAGGGATTGCACCCCTCAAAATACCCCTCACCAAGCGCGCCAGCCAATCGCGTTTGCCTCCAGGGGCTCGGCTCACCTCTCCCACAATGGGATAGGTAAGGCTCCGTATATGGCTCAAAAATGGGGATAAAAAACCACCATATAAATCTAGTCCCACCCACGCGAATAAACCCAAGTCATTGATTTCATTAACACCTTGAAATTAAACCAGAGAACGACGACTACCCATTTGGCACGCATTTTTCCCCGCCCGCGACCCCGAACCCATAATACTCACGTTCCGCACGGATACACCGTCAGGCGTGATGGCGAGCGGAACCGGTTCTGGTGTTGGAGAAACGACGTAAGTCTTCATCATCGGGCCCGCAAGACATGCATCCCCCTTGGGAAGGGCCCGAAAGGCTACACCAAACGACCCTCGGCGTGACGGTAAGCTCACACAACCATCTCAAAAGGATGGGCAGCGATGCGGACTTTGCGGGACCAACTGCCGAAGTCGGGGCGCTTTGTGCGCTACAAAACAAAAAACAATGAGGCGCACAAAACGCCCCATCCGATCCTGAACGGATCAGAACCAGACAACGAGGCATATCCCGGAAGCCAAAGCTTGCCGGGCCAAAGGTGTAGGCTATGAGAAGACGGAGCGTGCAGAAGCCCCGCCTCTCCCACAGGCTGAGACGACCAGATAACGCAAAAACCATTGCATCCCGCCAAGCCACTCTTTATAGCGGGGCAAAAGACAAAACATGAAAAGACAACCGTCTTAGGAGCCTGATCCGAATGTCCGTTGATATTGCCACCGTCAAACGTGTTGCACGCCTGTCCCGCATTGCGGTTTCTGATGATGAAGCCGAGCGTATGACCGGTGAGTTGAATAATATTCTGGGCTTTGTCGAGCAGCTTTCCGAAGTGAATGTCGATGGCGTTGAGCCGATGACCTCGGTCATGCCGATGGCGATGAAAAAGCGTGAAGACGTTGTCAATGATGGCAGCAAGGCAGACGACATCGTTGCCAATGCACCGGCAAGCGCCGAGAATTTCTTCCAGGTGCCGAAGGTCGTGGAATAAGCCACAGCCGCCGCCCGTCCGAAATACGTTTTTAAGAAGTCTGACCCATGACCGAACTGACCAGCCTTACCATTGCCGAAGCCCGCGAAAAACTGACCGCGAAGGAAATCTCCGCCGTTGAACTGGCGGATGCCTATATTGCAGCCATCGAAGCCGCCAACCCGGCCATCAACGCCTACATTTCTGTAACACCTGAAAAAGCCCGCGAAATGGCAAAGGCTTCTGACGCGCGCATTGCTGAAGGCAAGGCTGGGGCACTGGAAGGTATTCCGCTTGGCGTCAAAGACCTCTTCGCCACCGAGGGCGAACATACTCAGGCCTGCTCGCATATTCTCGACGGCTTCAAGCCGAAATACGAATCCACCGTCACGCAGAACCTCTGGGATGACGGCGCGGTCATGCTCGGCAAGCTCAACATGGATGAGTTTGCCATGGGCTCGTCCAACGAGACCTCCTATTACGGCCCGGTCATCAACCCGTGGAAGGCTGAAGGTTCTGACGAGAATCGCGTGCCCGGCGGCTCGTCCGGTGGTTCTGCTGCCGCCGTTGCCGCGCAGCTTTGCGCTGGCGCAACCGCAACTGACACCGGTGGTTCCATTCGCCAACCCGCAGCTTTCACCGGCACGGTCGGCATCAAGCCCACCTATGGCCGCTGCTCGCGTTGGGGCACGGTGGCCTTTGCCTCCTCGCTCGATCAGGCTGGCCCGATTGCTCGCGATGTGCGGGATGCCGCCATCCTTTTGAAATCCATGGCAAGCGTTGACGCCAAGGACACCACCTCCGTTGACCTGCCTGTGCCAGACTATGAAGCTGCCCTCGGTGGCTCGGTCAAAGGCATGAAGATCGGTATTCCCGATGAATACCGCATGGAGGGCATGCCGGATGAAATCAACAAGCTCTGGCAGCAGGGCATTGATTGGCTGAAGGACGCAGGCGCTGAAATTATCAATATCTCCCTGCCACACACCAAATACGCGCTGCCTGCCTATTATATCGTGGCGCCCGCTGAAGCCTCTTCCAACCTCGCGCGCTACGATGGCGTTCGCTACGGTCTGCGTGTTGATGGTCAGGACATCGCTGACATGTACGAAAAGACCCGTGCTGCCGGTTTTGGCGAAGAGGTCAAGCGCCGCATCATGATCGGCACCTATGTTCTGTCGGCTGGCTACTATGACGCCTATTACCTGCGGGCTCAGAAGGTCCGCACACTCATCAAACGCGACTTTGAAGACGCATTTGCCAAGGGCGTAGATGCCATCCTCACGCCAGCAACACCGTCGTCCGCCTTTGTGATCGGCGACAAGGAAATGGCTGCCGACCCGGTCAAGATGTACCTCAACGACGTCTTCACTGTCACGGTCAACATGGCGGGCCTGCCCGGCATGACTGTGCCCGCCGGCCTCGACACCCAAGGCCTGCCTCTTGGTCTCCAACTCATCGGCAAGCCGTTTGAAGAAGAAACGCTCTTCAAGACGGCCCATGTGATCGAGCAGGCAGCAGGGCGCTTTTCACCAAAGAAATGGTGGTAGAAGTCGTCGTCTGTTCAACGGTCTAATCTTGCCCGTTCGATTGGCTTGGAATGCCTTCATCTTCCTCGCTGCTGTTCGCGCTGTCGAACAGCAGGTGATGTGTTATCGCAGATGACACGACAGATAAAATAATACCGGCGCTGTAGCAGCAAGCCACCAGCACGAACACGACCACGCCCATAAGCGGCGGAAAAAACACGCACGTAGCGATGTAAGCGAAAAACAATACAATCGCCACAAAGACACAAACTGCCGCATTGCGTGCGGCAGCCGCCAAAAAACCGAGAATTGTGGCGCTTCCCAACAACCAGAACATAACAACCTGACGCGATACAAAAACAAACATGGGGTGCCTGAGCGGGGACCAGATAGGGCGCGCGCTCGCGGAGAGATAACGATCTGAACGCACAGTCGTGCTCTCCACTTGCGGCTTCATCAAAAGTTAACAGCGGCAAAGGACGCCGGGAATTTGCAATTTATAAGGGCTAATATTGGGGGTTGATCTGTTGAAGCAGCGTAGCCCGCTGCCTCAATCCCTTATGTTATCGGTTGTCCAGTTGGGCACGCACCAATTCCAACCCGCGCCGCGTGATGCGATACGGTCGTCCATTGCTCGATGCAATCGCCCGTTTTGCCTTCAGTTTGTGGAAAAGCCGTGTGGAAAGGTCGGGAAACCTCCAGCCGTCTCGCGTGTAGCAGTTAATTTCGGTGATTTTCCGTGTTTGCTCTTCGCGGATGATCTCAATCCATCCGCC
>JBNKQT010000240.1:0-5270 GCA_050297115.1 Ensifer sp.
GTCGAACAACAGCACAACGAAGCGCTTGGTCTTCCGTGGCCAGTTCAAAATTGCCGTTATAACGTCTTGTATCGACATTTCTTCGGTTCAGTGTCCATTTTGTCGTTCGTTGTGTCGGAGAGAGAGGCGTTGGCACACCATGACCTCTAACGGTTCAACCGACCTTGGTTTTGCGTTGCCGCCTCTATTTTGGTCTTCGGGACCGGAAACAGGTTTGCACAGCGTGCACACCAATACGTCTTTATGCCCGCAGATGCGCTAGTGAAACTCATTGCAAACCCGGCTCCGAACCGGCTTGGGGAACAACAGTAATTGTTTTACCACATCATTATATTCTTTGATCTGTCCTTACAATTCGCCATCTAGCATTGCAAGCTGTGGTGCAACTTGCGACCGCGCTGGTTGTTTTGTTTTGGTGCAGAGTTTTGCCGCTTGCATGCGCGGTTCAAACGCGCATAAAGCAGGGCGTTATCCATCACGCCTTAAAATGGCCGGGCTTGGGCGATGAAAAATGTCGGGAATCATTTGCAATGAAGAGACTGTTTGATCTTTTTGTGTCTGCCGTAATGCTGCTGTTGCTTTGGCCGGTTATGGTCCTTGTGGCAATTCTCGTAAGGTTGACGTCGAAAGGGCCCGCAATTTTTGTCCAAACCCGAGTTGGTTGGCATGAGCAACCCTTCAAATGCCTCAAATTCAGGACTATGGCTGCCAACACACCCAATGTCGCGTCACATCAGGTATCATCGGCATCTATCACGCCGATTGGTCGCTTTTTGCGGGCTTCAAAGCTTGATGAGCTGCCACAGTTGATCAACGTTCTGTTGGGCCATATGAGCCTTGTGGGCCCGCGTCCCGGTTTGCCGGTTCAGGAAGAGTTGACCAGGGAGCGCCGCGCTCTCGGTGTTTTTGATGTGCGCCCCGGTATTACCGGCAGAGCTCAACTGGCGGGCATCGATATGTCCGAGCCCGCGCGGCTGGCCATGGCTGACCGGCAATATATTGACGAGCAGACTTTCATTGGAGACCTGAAAATTCTGGTCAGAACTGCATTGGGCAAGGGAACAGGCGACGCGGTAAAAGGCTGACCCCGCTTCGGCTTGATCTCAATCCTTCACACTCATGGCACCGGCAAGAAAGCCCGCTGCTTTGGCGCGCTTGCGTGCGGAAAACCATGTCAACGGCGAAGCCATCAGCCTAAAAGCCTCAAGATAGGCAAACAGATGCGGGGCAGGGCGCTTATACTTGCGTCCGGTGTAAACGCGAGAACGCGCCATATGATAGGCTTTCAAGTGTGCAACTTTGGCGGACCTGCCTGACGCGTTGCCCGCTGCATGCATCACCTGCGCATCGTGAACAAAATAGAGCGGCCCCATTTCCTTCAAACGCAGTGAAAGGTCGTCATCCTCGTGATAGAGAAATATCTCCGGGTCAAAGCGACCGGCTTGCTCAAATTTTTCCTTTGAAACAAAGATGGCCGAACCGCTCAATACAGCCACTTCGGCATCACCGCCCGGCCAGCCGGGTTTCATATGCTCGCTGCCGGGTAAAAGGTATGAGCGGCGCTTGAAAGAAGCCCTGCCTTTGGTGTCGCTTATACGCGGGTTAAAGGCTGAGGCTTGCGGATAACGCTCAGCGGCAAGCAAGAGGGCTTCAAGCGCACCAGCCTTCAAATGGGAATCAGGGTTGAGGAAAAATACAAAGCGCGTTTTGGCGGCTTCCGCGCCGACATTGCAGCCCCTGCCAAAGCCCACATTTTCCTCAAGGCGAAGGATCTCAACCTGACGGTCTGCGCCAAAATCCGGAAAATCTGTCAACCCGCCATTATCAACCAGCACGATTGGTGTTTCGGAGGGAATGGAGGCAACCATCTCCCCGATAACCGCGTCGCTCTTGTAGCAGACGGTAACGATTGTGATGTCAGACAGTTGCAAGGCGAGCGTCCCGATTTTAGGCAAGTTCGCCCGCGCCGGGCAGCAACTGCAGCTCATAGAGCCGACGGTAAGCGCCATCGCGGCTCAAAAGTTCCGCCTGCGGCCCCTGTTCAACAACGTCACCGGCTTCCATCACCACGATGTTATCGGCCGTGCTGATGGTTGAGAGGCGGTGCGCAATCATGATGGTTGTGCGGCCCTTGGCGAGCGTTGCAAAGGCATCACGAACTGCGGCTTCCGATTCTGAATCGAGCGCACTTGTTGCCTCATCGAGGATTAGAATATCGCTGTCGCGCAGCATGGCACGGGCAATGGCGATACGCTGCCGCTGACCGCCAGAAAGGTTGCCGCCGTTTACGCCGACTTGCGAATCGTAACCGTTTGGCATGGCCATGATAAAATCATGGGCGTTCGCAGCCTTTGCGGCCTCAATAATTTCTTCCTCGCTCGCACCTTCGCGCCCAAAACCAATATTGGCACGCACAGTATCGCTGAAGAGGAATGTGTCCTGCCCGACAAAGGACATGCGGGCACGTAGCGATTTGAAGGTGACATCCTTGATGTCCGCCCCATCGATTGTAACGGAACCGGATTCTGGATCATAAAGGCGCATGATCATATTAATAATCGAAGACTTGCCACCACCTGAAGGGCCAACCAGCGCTGTTGTCTTTCCCGCTGGGAAAACAAGGTTCAGCTTGTCAAAGATCTTCTGGCCCTGTTGATAGGAGAAGCAGACATCGTTGAAACGAATTTCGCCTTCGCCGGAAGGCAATTCGGCAGCGCCATTCTTTTCGTTCAAGTCAATCGGATGGTCGAGAATTTCATACATCATCCGCACGCCCACCATGCCACCTTCCAGTGCCACACGCATGCGCGCCAAACGCTTGGCTGGCTCATAGGCGAGCAGCAGGGCGGTTACGAAGGACATAAGCTCGCCAGGTGTGGCACCCTGTTCCAGCACCCAAAGTCCGCTTAAAGCCACCACGGCAGCTATGGCGAAACCGGAAAGCGTTTCCATGATCGGGCTGGAAGCAGCCTCAAGCCTTGCCACGCTGTTGGCGCGCTTTTCAACATCGCCAACATGCTTGTCCATTTCGGAGTTCAAATAGTCTTCCAGGCCAAAGGCTTTGACCACGCGAATGCCGGTAGCTGCTTCCTGCACGTTGTGGATGATCATGTTCATGGAGACCATCTCGGCTTCCATGATCTTGCGCACCTTCCGCGTTAGCCGCCGCACGCCGTAAATCGCTACAGGGCCAACAACAGCTGAAATCAACGAGAGCATTGGCTGCTGGATCACCATCACGGCAATCAGCCCCACCAGCGAAAACAGGTCGCGCACGAAGGATGTGACCAGAAGGTCAATTACGGTTCGTACCGCCTGCGCATTGGTGGTCATGCGCATCAGCAGTTCAGACGAAGAGTATTTGGAGTGGAATGCCACGCCCTGCTTCAAAATGTGCTGGAAGACGCGCCGCTGAGTCTGGGCAATTATATTGTTGCCCGCTTTGCTCAGAAATACTGACTGGATATAGGTCGCAACACCTTTTACCGCAAAGATAAGCGCAACAATGCCAGCAACAGCAAAAACGCGGTCAATATCGCGCGAAACGACGGTTTCATTCACGATATCGCGCATAATCCAGGCGCTGGCTGCCGTCATTGCCGCAACCACGATCATGGCCGCAATCGCAATTGCGTACCAAGTTGCCTGTCCCCGGAAATTTTCCGATATCAGCCGTGTCAAAAGGCCCCGATGCGCCCTTGAAACAAATTTTTCCAGCATATTCGCCCTTCAGGCTAGACCGGGCCGCACATTTCAATGTGAAGCCCTGTCTCTAAACACTGCGCCGTTCGCCGGGCGTGTTCCGTCCAATCCATTGCGCGCTCTAATGAACCCTGGCGCCCGAAAAAGCAATAGATTGCCTTGGTCGTCGTGGCTCTAAGAGCGTCTCACGTTGCAGTTTTGCATCGCGCATTTGGGCTTCAGGCCTTGGCGGCAAAGTCGAGGATTTTTTCATCCAGCCCGGCAAGATGTAAAAATGGTGCGTGTCCCTGACCATCCACAACAACGGCTTCCATCGCCGGGTTTCGTTTTTTCATCTCATCGAGAATCTCGACCGAAAGCAGAAGTGAGGTTGCGCCGCGGATCGTCATTAGCGGGATGGCCTTGAACAGTTCGAACTGCTCCCATAGTTCGACAAGCGGCTGGCTCAGGTCCAGATTCGCCGTTGCAATGGCTATTGCCGGATCAACCGGTGCTTTCAGGCCATCATCCGTTTCCACAAGGGTGGCATGCGCCATGTCGATCCAGTCCTGATCGCCGAAAGACGTAAAATAGGCCCCATGGACGAGCTTCGCTCCAAGTGCTGCCTGTTCCCACCTGGTGATCTTTGTTGGTGGTGCCTTGAGATAATTCTGGATCAACTCCAAACCGTCGCGTGCGACTTCAGGACCCACATCGTTCAAAACGGCTGCTGCAATCAATTGCGGTGCAAGAGCCATAATGATGTGCATCACAAGGCCACCACGCGATGTGCCCACAAACACACCATGCTTGATGCCGAGCGCCGCGCAGCCTGCAATCACATCCTGCGCCTCAATCATCGGATTGTAATTGTCTTTATTGTCGTCCCATGCCGACTTGCCGCGCCCGCGCAGGTCAAATGTATAAACCTTGCGCGGCCTGCTTTTGTGCGTGGAAACATTGACGGCAAATTGATGAAAATCCGCAGAATTGCGGGTCAGCCCGGGCAGGCAGATTATCGGTATTTCGTGGTCTGGAAGGGATGCCCCATATTCACGCGCATAGAGCTTCAGCCCGTCTGGCGCGTTATAATAATGCTCCTCAAATCCAGTGGAATACTGATCGGTCCCAATGGAAACTTGACCTGTCATTGTACGCTCCTCCCAGATCGCCCATCTGTATTAGGCCACAATTTGTCTGCGATACAAGGCTTCGAAGGTAAAAAGGTGAACCACGGTTCACTTTTTTGCGGATATGTCTGCTTCTATATCTGCCGCCAGGCCAAAGCGCATTTTGTAGACTTCGAAATTCTCCATCACCCGCTGCACGTAAGCCCGTGTCTCGGGGTAGGGGATCATCTCGATCCAGTCGACCACGGCGTCGGTGCTTTTGCCGCGTGGATCACCAAAACGTTGGAGCCATTCTTTCACGCGGCCAGGTCCCGCATTATAGGCTGCAAATGTCAGAATGTATGAGCCCTCGTGTCGGTCGATTTGCTCGGCTGCGTAATGCGAGCCAAGAAGCGCATTATAGGCATCATCAGCGGTCAGTTTCTCGGGCGCATAAGAAAGGCCCAGCCGGGTAGAGAT
>JBNKQT010000241.1:0-3879 GCA_050297115.1 Ensifer sp.
CAGCATTTCGCGACGCGTCAGCTGCGTCTCACCCTCAATGACGACAATTTTGTCTGGATTTTCAGCAGCACTTACGATGGCAATTTCACCCAGCGTGCGCGCGTGCGGCGCACGCGTTCGGCCACAATCTCTCAGTTCCGCCAGTCTTTTATCGATCATATTCATGGAGCACTATCGTGGGGTGTTCAACTCCCCTTCGCCCCCATTTGCACCGGCATTTGCGAAACGTGGGCTTTATGCACACCCTTGCGCCTCAAGTCTTCATCAAAAGCTACGCCCAGATCCATCAGCGCATGAGCAATGTGCTTCAATTCCAAATTGACGGTCGTTTTGATCCAGTGAATAGCCTGCACTGCACCCAAAAGCAGCTTCTCGCAAAAGGCACCCACAACATTGCGCTCAAACAGACCGGCAGTTTCAATTACACTCTGCATACCGGCAATACCGCCAAAAGCATTCTGTACATCCGCACGGTTCATGATGATCGTCAGGCGAGGATCATCTCTTAAAAGCGACAATGTTTCAAACTCAGGCAGACTACTCATACACCTAACTCCAGCACGTTTCAGTTGCATTGCTAAAACGCAATTACGCGCCACCCAAAGTTGAGCGTAACAGACGAATTCAGTATGTCCAGTGATGAAGCGACTGTTCCAGCGTTATCCCCATCACACCTATAAATTGATGCAGGTCGTCTCGTTGAAAATGGAGGGCCTATTCAGAGCGCCAAGAAAACCGCAGTTTCACGCCCTGCCTCCTTCCGGCTCTGCGATGTCCTTGTTCTTGCAGATCAGGCGTCGCGCTTCATGATCCACTCGACCTCTGGCGCGGGAACAAAGCGCCATTTGCGCAAGGGCCCAGCCATCACGTTGAGATAGTACATCTCAAAGCCGTAAGGCGCACCGCAAGGATGATGACCGCGCGGAACGAGGATCACATCACCATCAGCCACGGCCATGGTTTCATTGAGTTGAAGGTCATCAGTATAAACGCGCTGGATGCCAAAACCATCTGCCGGGTTCAGGCGATGGTAGTAGGTTTCCTCAAGGTAGGTGATGCGGGGGAAGTCATCTTCATCGTGGCGATGGCTGGGGAACGATGACCAGTGGCCTGCTGGCGTAAAGACCTCCGTCACCAGAAGGCTATCGGCATAATCTTCGTTTTCCATCGCAATATTATTAATGAAGCGGGTGTTGGTGCCTTTGCCACGCTCCGTCAGTGCAATACCCTCGGGGCCGATGCGACGCGCCTCGTGGCCGCTTTTGCCGGGCGCTGAACAAACTGCAATTACGCAGTCGGTTTCAGCTGTCGCCGACCATTCGGACGCATTCGGCACATAGAGACAATGCGGCGGTGTCTTTTCAAACACGCTCATGCGTTCGCCAAGCACACCCCAATCCTCGCCTGCAGCAGTGAAAGCGGCCTTGCCTTCCACCATAACCAGAATAACCTCGCGTTCACCGGTTACCTCAGCGGCATTTTCACCCGCGCGCAGATGGTAAATACCGAAGCCGACATAGCGCCAGCCAGCACTTTCCGGCGTAATGTCATGCACCTTGCCATGCTTGCCAAAAGGTTTGCGCTGCAAATTGCTCATTGCTCGGTCTCCTTGTCGTCGGGTGGCGGGTTGAATGTGATGAAGAAACGATAGGCTGCATAGACGCCGATGCCTGCAAAACCTACTGCCCAAGGGCTGTTGCCGAGTGAGAATTCAAAACCCGCCCAGCCAAGGCAGACAGCCACTATCGTTATGCGTATCCACAAGGGCCGATAAAAAGCCTCATCAAGTTTGAACACCCGCGCTCCTCCCACTGCACGTTTTCAATCGGGTTAAATCAGCCCCGCATTGGCTGCAATTTCTTTCAGCGTCTTCAAACCAAGGCTTTGATAGTGGAAGGGGTTGCGCACTTCCGGGTCCTGCTCCGCCTCAATCACGATCCAGCCAGAATAACCAGCCACTTTGAGGATGCTCAGCAGCGGTTCAAAATCCACGCCACCTTCCTCATCGCCCGGCACGGTGAAGACACCGGCACGCACGCCATCCATGAATGACATGCCCGTTTCGCGCACTTGTTTCATCACAGCAGGTCGCACATTCTTGGCGTGGAAGTGGCTCACGCGATCAGCATATTTGGCAAGCACCGGCGTCGGGTCCATGCCGTTGGAACCGAAATAGCAGTGGCCCGCATCGAAAAGCAAACGCGTGGCCGGGCCAGTGGACGCCATAAAAGCGTCGATCTCATCCGGCGTTTCAACAACTGTACCCATATGGTGGTGGTAGACAAGCTTGATGCCCTGCGCCTCGGTAAACGCTGCCAGTTCTTCAACCTTGGCACCGAAAGCCTTCATTTCTTCATCAGACAAAACAGCCTTGAGCGAGAGCGGCTTTTCCAAGCCCTGAATGGAATTGGAAGTTTCGCAAACAATGCACACATCGCAACCATTATGCTTCAGCTTATCAAGATGCGCCTGAATGGCTTTCTTTTCGTCTTCAACAGACTGGATGAGCAGGTTCAGCGAATACCAGCCGGAAATGAAGGCGAGACCAAAAGCCCCCAAAAGCTGCTTCAGCTCTTCGGGATCATTCGGCCAGCGGTGACCGTTTTCAATGCCGTCAAAACCGATCTGCGAGGCTTCGCGCAGAATTTGGTCGGTGGGGATATGCGCGCCCAATGTCTGGTCGTCATCATTGGCCCAGGCGATAGGATTGGTGCCGAAACGGATCATGGCTGTTGTCCTTAATTGACGAGGTTTTGTTTTGCTGCGGCCTTCAGATAGTCCGCATAAGCTTGTTTCAATTTGTCGGTCGTGCCCACTTCCGGTACGGCTACATCCCACCAGTTGCCCGCTTCACCAAAACCCGGCCCGTCGGTCGGGTCGGTATCGATAACGATGACAGTTGGAATGTCCCGCCCGCGCGCAGCTGCGATTTGCGCCTCCAGATCGGCAATCGTATCAGCCTTCACCGCATGTGCCCCCATGGCCGCCGCATGCGCGACAAAGTCAATATTTGGCTGCTGCTCGACGTTACTATGCTGATAAAGGTTGTTGAATTGCTCACCGCCCGTGCCTTGCTGCAAGCGGTTGATGCAACCAAAGCCACGATTGTCCGTCAGCACAACTGTAAACGGCACCTTGCGCATCACAGCCGTGGCAAGCTCTGAATTCGCCATCATATAGGAACCGTCGCCCACAAAGCAGATCACTTCCCGCTCGGGCCGGGCGAGCTTCAGGCCCATGGCCCCAGCAATCTCATAGCCCATGCAGGAGTAGCCATATTCCATATGATAACCGCCCTGGCTTGGCTGCCAGAGGAGCTTGAGCGCCCCCGGCATCGTGCCCGCCGCACACATGGCAATGGCGTCTTCGCCGGTGGCACGCTGAACGGCCCCAATCACCTGCGCATCGGTCGGCAGGCCATCACTTTCAGGTGCTGCACAATGTGCATCAACAGCGGCCAGCCACTCGGCGCGGGCGGCAGCATTCGGCGCAGGTGCCGCAAAGTCGCCCAACGCATCATCAAGTGCGGCAAGCGCCGCTTTCGCATCCGCCACAATGCCGATAGCACCGTGCTTGTCGGCGTCATAACCATGCGCATTGATGGAAACGAGCTTGCGGCCATCGGCTTCAAACAGCGACCACGAGCCGGTGGTAAAATCCTGGAATCGGGTACCGATGCCAATCACCAGATCGGCTGCACGCGCCAGTGCATTGGCCGCCGCTGAACCATCAACACCAGCAGCACCAAAGTTCATCGGGTGGGATTGCGCCAGGCAGGACTTGCCAGCCTGTGTTTCGATCACCGGAATATTATGCTTGGTGGCAAAGTCCGCCAGCTCGGCCTCCGCATCGGAATAGATAACGCCGCCGCCAGCAACA
>JBNKQT010000242.1:0-12680 GCA_050297115.1 Ensifer sp.
GTGGGGTCAACATCCCCAATCCGGTGATAACAACACGCCTCATTGTCGCTCCCTCAGACACGCTATCCAGGAGCCTGCTCCTGGTGGCGGTTCATTGCACCAACGCGCCCGCCAAACGCACAAGACCTTGTGAAAAGGCCCCTTTAATACAAAAAAGGCCCGGCTGACCGGACCTGAGCGGGCAAAAGCCCGCCCTTTGTGGCCAACAGTGGCCGTATAATCAGGCCTGCGCCTTCTCGATGAACTTGACGGCATCGCCGACAGTCAGGATGGAATCAGCTGCATCGTCCGGAATTTCAATGCCGAACTCTTCTTCGAAAGCCATGACGAGCTCAACGGTGTCGAGGGAGTCGGCACCCAGATCGTCGATAAAGCTTGCGCCTTCAACAACCTTGTCGGCGTCAACGCCAAGATGATCAACAACAATTTTCTTTACGCGTTCTGCGATATCGCTCATGTCGGTATCCTCGACCCTTGTCTTGTCAGCGGTTCCTTGTTGGTTTCCGCCCATTTCTTTTTACCACACGCTTTTCAAACAGTGCAGCGTTCTCAATCCCCGTATGGCATTCGGTACAGTTTAAACCGATTAGCTACAGGCCTTCGGGTGACTGACTCCAGTCAACGCCCGATTAACACGCTTTAACGCGAAGTCAAAGCCTGAATTTGCCGCAAGCATGCACCCTTCAACATCAAATGTTGTCGGAGAGCGCTCCCGCGCATCAAATCATTGCCATGCCACCATTCACATGGATGGTCTGGCCGGTCACATAAGCCGCTTCATTGGAAGCAAGATAGGCAACGGCTGAAGAGACTTCTGCGCCTGTGCCCATACGGCGCATCGGGATGGCCCCCATGATGGCCTCTTTTTGCTTGTCGTTCAGCTTGTCGGTCATCGCAGATTCGATGAAACCGGGTGCCACGCAGTTCACAGTCACGTTGCGCGGCGCAATTTCAGCCGCCAAAGACTTGGAAAAACCGATCATGCCAGCCTTGGAGGCGCAGTAGTTGGCCTGGCCCGGGTTGCCGGTGACGCCCACAACAGATGTGATATTGATGATACGACCAAAGCGGCGGCGCATCATCGGGTGCGTCAGTTCACGCGTCAGGCGGAACATGGCAGTGAGGTTGATTTCCATCACCTGATCCCAGTCTTCATCCGACATGCGCACGAAGAGGCCGTCTTTGGTGATGCCCGCGTTGTTGACGAGGATGTCCACGCCTTCCAGCACTTCTTCCGCTTTCTGGCCCAGAGCCTTGACCTCATCGCGGTCAGAGAGGTTTGCGGGGAAAATATGTGTGCGCTCACCAAGGTCAGACGCCAAAGTCTCCAGCTTTTCAACGCGTGTTCCGTGCAGGCCAACGATTGCGCCCTGGGCATGCAGGATGCGCGCAATTTCTTCGCCAATGCCGCCAGATGCGCCGGTGATCAAAGCCTTGCGGCCGGTCAATTCAAACATGATATTATCCTCAAATTTCGTTATGGCGTATCAGCCGAGCAGCGTTTCAAGCGCTTTTGTAATATCGTCAGGCGTGTTGACAGCGATGCCGCTTACACTGCGATCAATGCGGCGGGCGAGGCCCGTCAGCACTTTGCCGGAACCCACTTCGTAGAGTGTTTCAACACCGTTCTTGCCAAACCATTCCACGGTTTCGCGCCAGCGCACCTGGCCAGTGACCTGTTCAACCAACAGACCGGCAATTTCATTGGCGTCGGAAACCGGTGCGGCACGCACATTGGCAATAACCGGCACGACGGGATTTTTCTTTTCCACCTCCGCAAGGGCGTCACGCATGGCCTCGGCAGCCGGGCTCATGAGGCTCGAATGGAACGGAGCGGATACGGGCAGCATGAGCGCACGTTTTGCACCCTTGGCGGTTGCAACTTCAGCCGCTTTTTCAACAGCAGCCTTTTCACCGGAAATCACGAGCTGACCACCACCGTTATCGTTGGCAATCTGTACGGAACCTGCAGAAGACGCCTCGGTGCACACAGCTTCAACATCGGCATGCTCAAGCCCTATGATTGCCGCCATGGCGCCTTTGCCCGCGGGAACGGCCGCCTGCATGGCATTGCCGCGGATACGCAGGAGACGTGCAGTGTCGGAAAGTGAGAACATCTGTGCCGCACAAAGGGCGGAATATTCGCCCAGCGAATGGCCAGCGACATAGGCAACCTTGTCTGCCAGCACCAGACCGCGCGCCTCCATGACCCGGATGGCTGCCATGGAAACGGCCATCAACGCGGGCTGTGCATTCGCGGTCAACGTCAAGGTATCTTCAGGACCTTCCCACATGATGGTGGAGAGCTTTTCACCGAGAGCTTCGTCCACCTCATCAAAAACTGCTTTGGCTTCCGGAAATGTATCAGCAAGATCCTTGCCCATACCAACCGACTGGCTGCCCTGCCCCGGGAACGTGAATGCAATAGCCATGGATGCTTCCCTAAATCTTTATCATTTCCCCTCTCCATTCACATTCTTGATGGCCAAGTCAAGGTAGAGACAGGGTTTGGAGCTTTGAAACTCGTGCAAAGTCAACTCTTTTACTTTGACAATTGCCAAGCGGCTTGCACCTCGTGCAAACGAACCTACATTGCGCGGGCGACGACGAAAGGATGCACTTATGAAATATAATCAACTCGGACGATCCGGCATCAAGGTTTCAGAGATTTGCCTGGGCACAATGACCTGGGGTTCACAGAACACCGAGGCCGAGGCCCACGAGCAGATGGACTATGCCCTGGAACAGGGCGTCAACTTTTGGGATACAGCCGAACTATACCCCACCACACCACTAAGTGCAGACACCTATGGCCTAACCGAGGAGTTCATCGGGAGTTGGTTCAAGAAGACCGGCAAGCGAAATGACGTTGTGCTGGCAACAAAGATAGCTGGCAGTGGCCGTGAACATATTCGTGGCGGTATACCGCTTTCGCCAGAAGGTATTGATCTGGCGATAGAGGCAAGCCTGAAGCGTCTGGGTGTCGACCATGTCGACCTTTACCAGCTCCATTGGCCAAACAGAGGTCACTATGCCTTTCGTCGCAACTGGGGCTACGATGCATCCTCACAGGATACGGAGAAGGAAACGGATGCCCTGCATGCGCTGCTTGAAGCACTGAACAAGCATGTTAAGGCCGGAAAAATTCGCACTATCGGCGTTTCAAACGACACGGCCTGGGGCGTGATGAAAATGCTGGAACTGGCCAAAGAACATAATCTGCCGATGCTCCAGTCAATTCAAAACGAATACAACCTGATCGATCGCAAATTTGATACAGACCTTGCTGAGGTTGCGCACCATACCAAGGTGGGTTTGCTCGCATACTCGCCGCTGGCTGCCGGTATATTGACTGGCAAATATCAGGATGGCGCATTTCCGGCCGGGTCTCGCGGCGCGCTGGACAACGCGTTGGGGGGGCGAAATTCGCTCAGCCACTGGAGAGACGCAGTGGACGCGTATCTTGAAATCGCCAAAAAGCATGATCTGTTGCCGGAGCACCTTGCACTCAGGTTCTGCCTGTCACGTTACTTCATGACATCGGTCATCATCGGTGCAACATCGATGGAACAGCTCAAAAACGCGATTAGTGCGGCAGACGCGCCGCTGTCTCAAGAGGCTTTCGACGAAATCGAGGCTGTGCACCGCCAATATCCGTTGCCTTACTAAGGTTAGATCATGCGAAACTTCTATCTCGCCGCTGCGATTATCGGGACTATCGCAACCTGGTTTGTGCTGTTCCCGTTTTTCCAGCAAAATGGACCAGACCTGCCCGGTTTTGTTGCAGCGCTCTTTGCCAATCCGGCAGCGGGCGCAGGCAGCACCGACCTGATCATCTCCATCGTTGTTTTCTGGATATGGTCTTTTGTGGATGCGCGCCGAAATGCAATTCGCCATTGGTGGCTTGTGCTGCCAGCCAGCCTCACAGTGGGCCTTGCTCTTTCGCTTCCGCTTTATCTTTTTATGCGTGAAACAGCCAAAGCAGTGTAGGTTTGTTCGAAATCTTTGCGCCACCAAATTGCAATAACGCCAAAACCACCTAAATGAAGCCTCGAAGCTTCTCAATTCTGCACAAGGCATGCCCTAAATGGATTTCTTACTTGTTGTCGGCGGTTTGGTCGCACTTTACTTCGGGGCTGAATGGCTTTTGAAGGGTGCGGTGTCGCTATCCAAGATGTTTGGCATGCCAACATTGCTTGTTTCCCTTGTGATTGTTGGTTTTGGGACCTCGCTGCCTGAATTGCTGGTATCCCTGCGCGCGGCCTACTCCGGCGCTCCGGCTATTGCGCTGGGTAATGTGGTTGGCTCGTCGACCGCCAACATTCTCTTGATTATCGGTGTCGGCGCGTTGATCTACCCAATGCACAAATGGGACGGGTCGGCACCGCGCAACGTACTTGTTATGACGGCTGTTTCGCTGCTGACGCTGCTGCTGGTACAGTATGACTATATTGGCCGGATGGCCGGATTTATCATGCTCGCGATGCTGGCGATCTACCTTTTCTGGTCTTACCGTCGCGGGCGAGCGGAGGGCAACAGCGCCATTTCCGACGAAGTTCTTGAACCGATTGAGCCGCTCAAACTCTCCATCCCGCAGGTTGTCGGCGGCCTCGTGGTTCTGTTTGCGGGTGCGGAAATGCTTATTCGCGGCGCCACAAGCATTGCCCGTGACTTCGGGATTTCCGAGGCTGTTATCGGATTGACGGTGGTGGCGATTGGCACCAGCCTTCCCGAACTTGCCACCGCCGCCATCGCGGCATTCAAACGCAACCCCGACATCGCAATCGGCAATGTCATTGGCTCCAATATTTTCAATATATTGGGGATTTTGGGCACAACGGTTCTGATCCATCCAATCGAAGTTGACCGGCATTTTGCCTATTTCGATGTACCAGTGATGGTGGCCGCCTCATTTGTCTTCGCGGCATTGCTCTATTTCGGTAAACCCATTGCCCGGTTTATAGGCGGGGCACTTGTTGGGAGTTATGCAGTCTATATTGCCCTGCTGTTCTGACACGGCATTTGAGCGACTTTCTCAACAAAGCCTTAACCCGATCAGTCTACAATCAATCGTTGGGAATTAACGCCTTTCGAGTTGTTTAGAGTAGAAGACTGGCGATGTCTGGTATCAGTTCGTTTTTCACAAGCGCCTATGCGCAGCAATATGCAACGCAGCTTTTTACAAAGAGCAATGCGGCACCTGTTGCGCCGTCTACAAATTCCAACAACCCAACCTATGCAGATCCTTCGCAATATGATGGTCAAACCAGCGCAGCAGATCGCGCCTTTGCGCGCATTGCCGAGATCCTGAACGGACTTGCCGAGCCGGAAAGCGGCAGCACTGGCAAACCGGAGGTTCAAGAGACTGCTGGCTACATCACCCAGGCACGCGGCACATCCGGTGACGATGAACTGACCTTCAAATCTGTTGGTCTCTATAATGTTGAAGCCGGTGACGGCGATGATACGGTGACGGTCAAATCAGGCGCGATCACAGGCTTGGATGCCGGTGAAGGCAGCGACAAGCTGAACCTCACGTCCACGACCGCAATGGATGTATCCGGTGGTGCCGGCGACGATGTTATCAACTATTCAGGCGACTTTGCCCAGAATTTCGATGGAGGCGACGGTGATGACACACTGCGCGTCAACGCCAAAACGGTATTGGGCCTGACCGGTGGTGAGGGCAACGATACACTTGAGGTCACAGGTGAGCGGATTTCCGTTGCTGGCGGGGCTGGTGACGACACAGTCACAATCAAAAACACCGGCGAACGCGCAGCCGAATATAACTATGCCGCTGGCGATGGCAGCGACACAATCGAGACTGACGGCCCGATCAAAATCAATTTCACCTTTGGCTATACCGCCAACGACCTGACCGTTTCGACTGAAGGCAGCACCCTGACGGTCAAGGGTGCAGACGGTGACGCTATTGCCGTGACCCTGACCAACGGGCAAGACGCGGGCAATTATTCCTTTGGCATCGAAAATGGTGTTTTGACACTGTCACTCGGCTAAGTTCACAGTAAAACTCAAAAAAGCAGCATCGAAATTTCCCTGTGCGCTTCTGCGATCGCAAGTCTGGTCGCGCAGCATTTCGGGCAGTAATGTGGTTTCAGCGCCCATGATTTTGGCGATGATGTGCGAAATTCGGCCATACTGTAGCAATTACAGGGCTCACAGGTTCGCTCCAGAATCCTGTAAGAATTAATAGTTTTTCTTCAAGTTGTTCCTCACATCAGTACTAATATCCATTATTCTGCACTCGCGCATCAGGCTGTCTTTTCTCTATTTTAACGCTTCATTAACTACGCTTGACTAATTTAAAATTCGCGGCGCGAAGAGCGTCATAGCCGGCCGGGACAGGTTCGAGGCCGGAATGTCATTACAGGGGGTCTTTATGATCGGCGTTTCTTCCAGCGTAAGTGCGAGTTTCAGTAACAACTATACTGTCAGCCTCTTTCAGTCTGCCTCTGTTTCGCAGACCAACCAGAATGGCTCGTTTGCTGCATCAGCGACAATTTCCGGGCAGTATGGCGGGCATGGGCACCACCAAAATGCGGCGTCACGCGCGATCGACTCCATCTTGAGCATTGTTCAGCGCTCCAACGGCGATACCAAGGTTGGCATTGCAACAACTGCCAATGTAACCAGCGTGCAAACCGACCGCGGCAATGACGAAATCGGTATTATTGCGGCACGCGCCTATGGCATTGGCACAGGTGGCGGTGAAGATACGGTCAATATTGCCACCAAGGGCAACACTTTCGGTGTGTTCACAGGTGATGGTGATGACGCGGTGAATATCGAATCCGGAGGCAATGTGGGCATTATCGCCTCCGGTGACGGCGACGATGTGGTAAACATCAAAGCTGAAGGCCGCGTGGCCTTTGTAAATGGCGGCTACGGCGACGACACCTTGAACATTGAAGGCCGCGATATCACGCTCGTGACCGGCGGCTCGGGCGACGACACCGTCAACATCACCAACACAGGCGACAAGGCAGCCCAGTATTACTACTTCGAGGGCGATGGCGCAGACACCATCACCTCCAACGGCCCCGTTGAGATCAATCTGTTCAACGAAGAAGGCACATCACGGCAGGATATCGCCGATGCCAAGTGGAGCGTTGAGGGCAACACCGTAACCATCGAGTTTGCCGATGGTGGCTCCATTTCCGTTGAAATGGAAGATGCCAAGAACGCAACCGTCAGTTACGACCCCAAGAAGGGGTCCCTGGTAATTGGCCCTGCGGGTGATGCGGAAGTAGAGGCCCAAGGCCTCAAGAGCCTGCAGGACGTCTGATTTCGGCTCATCAACCATCAGATCACTTTGAATACGCCTGCCCTTGAAGGGGCGGGCGCAAAGTTTTCGTGCATGAGAGAACAAAGCCATTTGCCTTTGCAAAGTGGCTGGGCCATACCTTCCCTATGATGGGAATTCTGCGAAACGAAATTTTCATGGTCGTCGGCGTACTGGTCGCCGTCGGTGCCATTTTTTTCGAACATAACCTGGCGCATTCCGGCCAAATGGTGGCGCTTGTTGCCACGGCAACCATTGTGCTCGGCATGATTCTGGTTTCCACCCGCATCGCACACCATGCCGAAGTGCTGGCTGCCAAGGTAGGAGACCCCTATGGCTCTATGATCCTCACCATTGCGGCTGTCGCTGTGGAAGTGGTGATCCTGGCGATTATCATGCAATCGGGCGAAAGCCAGCCGACGCTGGTGCGCGACACGATTTATTCCGCAGTCATGATCGATATCAACGGCATGATCGGCCTTGCCGCCCTGCTCGGCGGCTTGCGCCATGGTGAGCAGCCTTACAATGATGATTCAGGCCGCACCTACGCCACGATGATCCTCACGGCCATGGGTATCTCCATGATTGTGCCCGAGTTCATTCCCGAGGCAAGCCGCGTAACCTATTCTATTTTCACCATTTTTGCGATGATCCTGCTTTACACACTTTTTGTGCGCATGCAGGTCGGTCAGCACAGTTATTTCTTTTCCTACGTTCATCCCCGCGGCAGTGGTGAGGACCGGGCGGAATATGAGCACACCCTGCACGGTACAGTACGCGGAGCGGTTATTGGCCTTGCTGTCGGCATCATCCTTGTTGGCCTGATGGCGGAGGTTATGACGCCGCTATTGAATGCGGGTCTTGAAGGCACAGGCGCGCCGCTGGGCCTGATCGCTGTGCTGGTGGCCGCCATGTCGGCCGCCCCTGAAGTTCTCACAGCCTTGCGGGCGGCCCTTGCTAACCGAATGCAGATTGTCGTCAACATCGCCATGGGGGCGTCGCTCTCCACCGTTATTTTGACGGTGCCGATTATGGAAGCCCTGTCCCTGATCACCGATCATCACATTGAAATGGCGATGACACCGACACAGACAGTGATGACAGGAATCACCATTGTGGTGGCCGCAATCAACTTCTCTGATGGCGAGACAAACGCGATTGAGGGCATGGCGCATTTTGTGCTGTTTGCCACCTTCGCGATGCTGACAGTGATGGGGTTGTGAGCGAACAAAGGCCGGAGAAATCCAAAGGCCATGTATTCAAAGGCCTAGCGCCCGCTGAAACCGTTTTGCCATTCGGTCCGCCGGGACCAGACCTCGGTCCAGACCTCCGCACTTTTGTCAAACCGATCCTGCCGGGTGATGACTGCAATAACCCGATAAGCAAACATTCGTGACGCAGGCCAAAGCCGGAAAAGCGCAATGCCAATTGCTCGCCTGTGGGCTGGAAAATGGCGCTTGATAAGCTCCATTTTAGCCTTCATGAGGCGCACCAGTTTATCCGACTTTACCGCCTGGCTTGCACCACCATAATGGATAATGGAGGACTCGGGTGTAACCCGTGGTCTTAGCCCCATCTTCAAGCCTCGCAGACACAGGTCAACTTCTTCGCCATACATGACGAAGGCGGGATCGAACCCGTTTAGCTTTTCCCAGGTTTCGCGGCGTATAAGGAACAGGCAACCGGTGACGATATCGACTTCGCGTTCAGTGTCGCGCTGCCAATCACCGTAATATTCAGAGTTGAAAAAGGCTGATTTGCGGAAAATTCCGTTCAACCCTGCCAAACGGCAGAATACCGACCAGAGCGTCATCTGCGCAAAGCAGGAGGTTGGGTTCAGGCTTCCATCCCCATAATATGTCCGACCACCCCAGATGCCAGCATCGGGGGTTCTGCGGGCGAAATTGAAGAGTGCGTCAAGCGCACCATCAAGAACGACTGTGTCGGGGTTCAGAAGCAACAGCCAATCAGAATTAACCTCGCGCATGGCGATATCATGCGCCGGCCCAAATCCGTGATTTTCGGTTTCGCGGATCAGTTTTACTTGCGGAAACTGCTCGGCGATAGCGTCAGCTGAACCGTCGGTTGAAGCATTATCAACCACGATCACTTCATGGGGCGTTTTGGTTTCAGCAACAACAGACGACAGACATTCAAGGGTCATCTTTCGCGTGTTGTAGCTTACGATAATGATTGAAATTACCGGCTTCACGTTCGATGCCTTCTCGGGACTATTCATCAGGCGGCAGCTGGCTTTCTTCCAATAGGCAGAAGCTCTTTGGGGTTGAGCTTCATGTTGCTGGCTGCTTCGGGGTCTGTGGTAAGGGGATCGAACAACTCGGTTTCAAAGCCCGCCTTCTCCATACGTGCCAGGAAATCATCGCGCGAATAGATGCGCACGTGGTCCCACTGGCCGAAACGGCGATCCTGTTCTTCCGGATCATTGATTGTCGGATCCTCTTCGGTCGGCAGACCGTCCAGAGCAAATGGCGCAAGGAGAAGCGCGTGGCCACCGGGTTTCAGAATTCTGAATATCTCTGAAAATGCTGCAGCGTCGTCGGGGATGTGTTCGAGTACGTGACTGCAGATGATGCAATCGAAGCTGTCATCAGGAAAATGTGTTGCCGTGAGGTTGGCTTCCTGAACGTTTTCGATATGGCGGTAACGTGATTTGTCGATGTCAGCGCCAACATATTCGAGCATCGGCTGCTGCTTCAGCTGCAGGTACAAGCCGAAATCGGGCGCGGTGTGCAAAACACGCATCGGCTTGCGGCCCATGTCGGTGCGCAGCTGCAGGTAAAGCAGCATCAGGCGTGTCCGATCACAGCCATGGCAAACCGGGCAGCGGTCATTTTCACGTATCATGCCACCGACAACCTGACGGCGCGTCAACACTTCGGCATGACCACCATGCTGACCGTACCCGCGAATTCTGTTGCCACACATGGCACAGGTATCCTCTGATCCATGAAACAGAACACGACGCAGATTAAACCTGACAGGCTGAGGAATTAGTTTGGTAAATTCACGGATATGGGCCATGGAGAAACTTCTCGATCAAAAATCAACACTGGAAACACAATACGGCTTCCCTGTAACAAAGTTATTATTGAAACACTTTAAATGAATGTTTCAAAAGACAACACCTACAGGGCTCCGGAACGTTTCAGACAGGTATTTATTCACAAATTCAAGCAAAAAAGGTCGTCTTGGTTAATTGCTATTGAGAATACGAGCGCCGGAACCAATCAAGCTCAACGCAATGGCCGAGAGGATAATACTGCCGATGAATGTTGTTGAAATTCCTGAATAATCGAAGAGGAAACCACCGAAAGCGCCGCCAAAAAGGATAGCCCCCTGAATGGAGGCAACCATAAGGCTGCCTGCAGCCTCGGGCGCGTCTTCAACGTTTTGCGAAATCCATGTCATCCAGGTGATCGAGAGCACGGTGTTCATTGCGCCCCAGACAGCCAGCATCAATGCAACGAAAACCGCCGATTGCCCGAATGCCAGCATGAGAACGGCGAAATTGGGTGCAAGCGCGACCAATACAAGAGAGAGCAGCATCAATGCGGTGAGGATGGTGAGAACCCATTTGCGATTCACATTGCCTACGCCAGCACCGATTGCAAGGCTGGCGACGACCGCGAAAAAGCCACTCACCGAAATCGCCTGCCCTGTTTGCCCTTCCGTGGCGGCCAGCCCTTCAGCCATCGGCGTCAAAAGGCTTGCTGGCATAAACTCAGAGGCGATCAGCATGGCGACGGACAGCGACATGGAGAAAACGGCTGCTCATGCGGCGGTTTTGGTTTCAGAATCTTGTGTTGCGGTCATGCATTCCTCTGCCTGCCGCTGGCGCCAGCGCCTTTGCACTTCACTTCCTTTGCACCGCGATGAAAAACCGGGGGCAATGCGGCATGGCATTAGCAAGTGCCTGCCACTGCGACAACCGGGCAAAGCGATTGGACTTATCGAACGCCGTCAACAATCGATGAAAGCTCGAATATACGGCATGGTTGCAACTTGACGCATGAAAGCCTGATGGTAGCATCACAACGTTGCAATGTTGAGGTGTGAATGTCGGTCAAGGGTAAGTGTATTTCGGCGGCGGTTTTGGCGGGCGCAGGCGCGGCGATCGCTGTTGACCAGACGGGCACCACTTCGAAAACACTTGTCCAAATCGCAGCAAGCGTCTCGGGCGGGCTTCTAACCAGCGTTGCGGGCAGCGAGCTGCATCAGGCCTATACCAAAATTGGCAATCATTTTGGCGGCATTTTCAGACGCAAACCTGTCGGCAACGAAGATTACGTGGCCGCGGCCCTGCGCAATGCGCATCTGGATGCCCTGGATGTGATTCTCAAGCGCTTTGACGCAAAACCGAAAACGGACCCGGACAAGGAGCGCAGGCAAGCGGCCGACCGTGTCAGTGGTGTGCTGAAGACCTTTTTGAAAGAGGCGCGCGGCAACGGCCTGGGCGGCGAAATTTCACAGGAAGGCAAAGAATTGCTGGCCGCCCTGCCCGGCGCATTCAACACCGAAATGGGCCAGCGCGCCAATGCCATATCGCCAGAGGCGGTGAATGAGGCGCGGCGCGAAATTGAAGCGGATGTGCTGGCGGAACTGGAACATGAAATCGGCGACGCTTTGCCCGCGTCCTTCGGCGCTGTTTTTTACAGCGATGCGGCAGGCAATGCGGGCTGGTATGCGCTTTTCACACAGAAGGCGACTGAAACGCTGAAAGGCGATAAGGCTTTTCAGAGCCTTTGGGTGGGGGAGAATATTGTCGCGGTTCGGGTGCTTGTGGAGAGAATACCGCAGGTGCTGGAGCGGGTTGAAGCGATCCACGGACACACGGAGGATATTCTCGCCAATCAGGCCCTGGACCGGGATGCGGACGAAGAGCGGCATCGCGAGCAGCTCGCGTCCAATGCCGAATTGGCAAGAAAAATCGATCAATTGGCCGCTTCTCAACATTTCAGGCCAGAGCAGCTTGCCAAAATCGTCGATTTGCTCAGGCTGTCCGGCGTTCGGGATGAAGAACTCGCAACCAAATTGGATGAAGCGGTCATTTCCTACGTCAATCGCGGCAACACACCTGTCGGACAACACAATGACGGGCCAGAGATGGACCGTGCCATTGCTGCTGCCCGCGCTCTGCTTGAAGAGCTTGATGTGGAAGGCGCTCTGCGCCAGCTTGATGATGCACTTGAAAACGACGATGCCTATGAGAAGGCGCTTCAGGCGGAAGAAGACGCCCGCGCCCATCGGGTTGCGATGGCACAGGCCCGCGCACGCGCTTTCTTCGAGAAAGCCGACATTCTTAAGCCGCTTTACAATCACGAGGGCATCATTGCGGCGCTAAAAGCAGGCCTGG
>JBNKQT010000243.1:0-2731 GCA_050297115.1 Ensifer sp.
GATGCGTTGGACGCTGAACCCGATCCGGAAGCATTGTTGCAGAAGGAAAATGCGGATCTGAAAGACCGTTTTCTGCGTTTGGCGGCTGATATGGACAACCTGCGCCGCCGTACCGAGCGCGATGTGAAAGACGCAAAGGCATTTGCCATTGCCGGTTTTGCCCGTGACATGCTGGGTGTTTCCGACAACCTGCGTCGTGCGCTGGACGCCATTTCTGACGAAGACAAGGCCGCCGGTGGCAACGGCTTGAGTGCGCTGATTGAAGGCGTTGAAATGACCGAGCGCAGCATGCTCTCAGCGCTTGAAAAACACGGCGTGAAAAAACTGGAGCCGGAAGGCCAGAAGTTCGACCCGAACTTCCATCAGGCAATGTTTGAAATTCCAAACACCGAAGTTCCAAACAACACGGTGCTGCAGGTCGTGCAGGCTGGCTACACCATTGGTGAGCGCGTTCTGCGCCCCGCCATGGTTGGTGTTTCCAAGGGAGGCCCCAAGGCAACTGCGGAAGCGCAAGCAGAAGCTGCGGCAGAATCTGAAGACAACAAGGGCGACGCCTGATCACAGGCTCGCTTCTACAAGCATAAAAAAGCCCGGCAAAATCTCGCCGGGCTTTTTGTCTTAGACATGCCATTTGGACTTCAGCCCATCAGGTAAAGCCCCGCAAGCCCGGCAGAGCCAACAAGAATTCGCCACCAGGCAAAGATGGCAAAGCCGCGTCGCGAAACAAAGTTCAGCAAACCGCGCACAACGAAAAGCCCGGAAACAAAGGCGGCGGCAAAGCCAATCGCAATCGTGGTGAATTCATCGAATGTAATCGCTTCCCAATTTTTGAGAAGGTCCAGCGTGAACGCGCCCACCATGGTCGGCATGGCGAGGAAAAACGAGAATTCAGCGGCCGAACGTTTGTCTGTACCCATAAGAAGCGCACCGGCAATTGTTGCGCCGGAGCGTGATGTGCCGGGAATCATGGCGAGGCATTGGCAAAGGCCGATCTTGAAAGCCAGTGATGGCGGATAATCCATCACATCAAAATATTTTGGCTCCAGCTTCATCCGGTCGATTGCGCCCAGAATGACGCCGCCGACGATCAGCACAACGCAGATAAGCGCGGGGGATTCAAACAGAACAGATTTGATAAAGTCGTGGGCCAGAGCACCGATGAGCGCGGCAGGCAAGAATGCCAGCAACACGGAAAAGACGAAACGGCGCGCCTTCGCGTTTGTGGGCAGGTCCAGTGCGATGCGGATAAGCTTGCTGGCGTAAACCAGCAAAATGGCAAGAATGGCGCCCAGCTGAATAAGCACTTCAAACGCGTGGCCGGTGGATTCAAAACCCAGAAAATGGCCAGCGAGAAGGACGTGAGCGGTGGAAGAAACTGGAATGAACTCGGTCAAACCCTCGATCAAACCCAAAATAAGGGCAGTGAACGTCGAAGATTCAGTCATAATTTATCCTTCTGACAATAGGATGATGACGTAAGCTGATTCGCTTGTCTGATAATTGGCAAGCTCATATAGCGTTTCCATATAGGCCATGACCAGCCAAAACAAGGCAGGCCAGTGGCTGCGAGAGTTTTCATACGGCAAGAAAAGTAGAAAATGCCAACACTTTATCACTTCCCCATGTCGTCCCATTCCCGTTTCATACGGCTTGTTTTGGGGGAATACGCCTACGAAGTTGACCTGGTCGAGGAGCTGGCCTGGGAGCGCAGAAAGGATTTTCTGGCGCTGAACCCGGCAGGCACACTCCCGGTTTTGGTCGACGACAGCATGCGCGCACTGTCAGGCGCATTTGTCATTATGGAGTTTCTGGACGAGACAGCTGGTATCCTCAAGCGCGATCGCAGGCTTTTGGACGATGATCCCTTCCAGCGCGCCGAAATTCGCCGCCTGACGGAATGGTTCCTCACCAAGATGGAAAATGAAGTCACCCGGCCATTGGCGCGCGAACGCGTGCAAAAGCTGTTGATGCGTTCCGATCAGGGCGGTGGTCCGCCGGATTCCAAGGTGCTGCGTGCCACGCGTGCCAATATTCGCCAGCATATGAAATACATCGCCTATCTCGCCGGAACCCGCTCCTACCTGGCCGGGGACCGTTTGAGTTACGCTGATCTTTCCGCAGCTGCAGCCCTTTCCGTTCTTGACTATCTGTGCGAAATTGATTGGGGTGAAGCACCGCAAGCCAAGGATTGGTATCAGCGCATCAAGTCGCGCCCCTCATTCCGTCCGTTGCTTGCTGAACGAATAAGAGGCGTGACACCTGTTTCCCACTATGCGGACCTCGACTTTTAAGCCGGAAAAGCTTGCCCGTTTCATCAAGGATGAAGCGAAACGCCTCGGATTCGATATGTGCCGCATTGCGCCTGCCAGTGCAGGGGAGAATGCGGCAAACAACCTCGCCGCCTTCATCAAGGCCGGTTATCACGGCACGATGGAATGGATGCCGGAAACTGAAGCACGGCGCGCCGACCCTAAAATGCTGTGGCCCGAAGTTCAAAGCATCATCGTGCTCGCCATGAATTACGGACCGGATGAAGACCCGCTTTCAGTGCATGATAAAAGCGATTGCGGCGCTATCTCGGTCTATGCCCGCAATCGCGATTATCACGATGTTATCAAGGGCAAGTTGAAGGAGTTGGCGGGCAAATTTGCCGCGCGCGTTGGCGCCGAAGTCAAAGTTTTCGTTGACACTGCACCCGTAATGGAAAAGCCGCTGGCGCAAATGGCAGGGC
>JBNKQT010000244.1:0-9333 GCA_050297115.1 Ensifer sp.
TTCTTTGATGACAACGGCACATGAAATGGTTGCTGCTGACTATTGTTCGCTCTTTCTGTTTGAGGCGGATCAGGCACCTGTCTGTCTGGCTTCCAACGGGTTGAAATCTGATCGGTTGGCCTATTATGCGGCTGACAAATATATCAGTGCGCACTGGCGCGATGATCCGACAATTGGAGAGCTTGCGTTGCAAGCGGCGGGCAGACAGCCTGTTTATTCCGGGTCTGGCCCACATGCTGTCGGATGCGCATCGGCGTGATTGTATCGAAACACTCAAGATTGGTGATCGTATCACCTATCTTTTTGGAGATAGCGCGCAATTTTTGAGACTGAGCTTTTACCGCTACTCTAACAATACGGCCTTTGGTGCAGAGGAAACCAACACCTTGAAAAAGGCGGCAGGTTTCTTTCAGGCAGCCGTGATGCGCCACCACAATCTCCTCAGCCGGTCGGGGATGGATTGTCATGGCTCTGTGCCCTCGCGTGAGGCCATGCGACAGCGTCTTGTTTCCCTCAAGACCGGTTTGAGTCCGCGTGAGGTGGAGGTTTGTGCGATGGTGCTGCAAGGCATTTCGACGAAAGCGTGGTCGGCCAGGAAGAGGCCATCGGTGAAAATTGGGACAAGCTCAATGAACCCGGCAAAGCCGCACTGGTTGAAGGTGGCGCAGAGGTGCACATTCCAACGGACGAGGAAAAGGGCCCCTTTGTTGCTGCTGGCGAGGAAATGACGATGGAAGTTCTTGCCGAGCGTGAAAAAGTGAACCCCGATGCGCGGAAGGTTTATGAGCTGATGAAAAAGGCCGCCGCGAAATATGCGAACTGAGCCTGATCAGGAGTAGAACTCTTGTTGAAGCGTGTTGAAGGAGGGCTGGAAACAGCTCTCCTCATTCTCGGGCGGATATTCATTTCCGCAATGCTGGTCATTACCGTGGCCGATATCCTGTTGCGAAACATAATCAACCTGCCCATTCCCGGCGTTGTCGACGTGGTGGAGTTGTCGCTGGCGATCACAATTTTTGCCGGGATCGCGGTGACGACCCTTCGCGGAGCTCATCTGGCGGTTGATCTTCTTGAGGTCGTTTTGCCCGAACGGGTTCTCAAACTGCTGGAGAATGTGAACGGTGTGCTGGGCTTTGCGGTGAACACACTTCTGGCCTGGCTTTGTTACGACCGTTTCATCGATGCGATTGATTGGGGTGACAAGACGGTAGATCTGGGCATACCGTTTAGCTGGTTCTGGCTGAGCCCGCTTGTCGGCTTTGCCTGTGCCGCGCTCTTTTCGCTCACCCGTGCTGTCCGCCATTTCAGCGCGGAGGGTGGGTCTCAATGAGCCATTTGACAATTGGTCTTGCGATCTTTGCATTCCTCGGGGTTCTGTTGGCGCTGAGAACGCCGATCTCCATTGCCCTGCTTGTTGCCGGTGCTGTTGTTGCCTGAATTTGTGGGCTGGTTTCCCGAACTTCTAGGCGTTTGATCCTTTTTTATACCCAATCTTTCAGACCGGGGATGTGAACGGGTTCACAGACCGCTTCGCCGCGCTGCTCTAATATCCGGCAATTGCAGCTTTAGAGCAGATGAAGGCTCTGGCGTGACGGCGATCTTCGTTGTGTTGGATCAGGCCATGATCAGCTTGTTTTCTCAAAGGGGGGTCTTTGAGGAATGCCGGGCGCTCCAAGCCGCACCAACCCGGGATGGGGTGATAAGGGAGAAAGATGCGTTTTAACTGGACAGGCTTGCTGCTGGGTATTGCTGCATTTGCCTTGCTTCCCATAGCCGAGGCGGGTGCAAGCAGCCGCACAACCGTTTGGTCATTGTATTTTCAAAAAGGCGTTGGCGCACGCTTGATCGCAAAGCGCGTTGTTTCGTTTCTGGGTTCAGACCAACCCAGTGAAAGGCTTATATTTTCTGCCGTTTGCTCTCCAAACGCGCCGGTCCCCACCGTTTCATTTCCCCCACCTTTCAAGCCGAATGCTGTGATACCGCAAGAAAGCGTTGTGAAGGTGCTGACGGTGGGTGACCGAACTTTCTATTACAACGCCGTGCAGGATCGGGTGGCAACGCAAAATGCAGGTGATGGTGTGCCTCGTTTCTCTTTTGTCATGAACACCGGTGATCCGCTCTTTTATCAGTTGAGCCAGGGTACACGCAGAACGGAAGCCAAGCTGACTTTGAGAGACGGTGGCACGCAACCGGTGGAAATCTACAAGGCGGAAGACCGTGCGAAGGTTCGCAATTACATTTCGATCTGTGATGACTTCTGGCTGAAAAACAAGGAAGCGCGAAATACCCAGCCTTCGGTGCCGGATGCATGCGGGGATCATTTGAGAGGTCCTAACCCATTTAACGGCAAGGGCCCGCGCAACTACACAAACGCGATCGTGGACCAGGTTTGCGGCAACTATCTGGGAGACCCCCGCCCAGCGCAGTGTATGCATTACGTGATGGCCGGCAATCTTGCCTGGAATCGTGAAGGCAATACGGGCTGGGTGGAGGATAACGCTGCCCGGTTGTGCCACGAGATCACCGATTATGCAGGTCTTGCAAACTGTTTCAGTGCGCAGATCCGGGCAGGCATAGATTGGGACCCAGCGATCACCATTTGCAGGGCGGGACATTGAAGGCCCCGCCAAGCAGCTTTCGACGCGGCGGCGGCTGTTTTCAACCGACCATTTTTTTGAATTTTTACCTTTTGGGAGTGGAGCTGATGCTGAAATCGTTTCAGCGGTATGGACGCGTGTTCTTCGCGGGCTTCCTGGTGATGTTATCGTTTGCAGGGGGCGTGGTGGCTGCGCAGGCGGCAGATCCGTTCACCCTGCAAAACCGATGGACCGGGGCCTTCCTGCAGGAGCAGGGCCAGAGTGTCGGGCTGGCTGAAAGCGCAGATGCTGCGGGAACACGCTGGCGGGCGCTCCAGGCACCAGACAATCATTTCTACCTTCAGTCCGAGAGCGGAAATTACCTGCACGTTGTGAATGGCCAGCTCGTGGTTGGCCAGGCAACGATGGATGATATTGGCGCGCACTGGAATGCGCGTCAGTCTGAAGACGGTACGTTGAACATCAGCAATCGTCGCGGCGACAATCTTTATCTCAACATCGAAAATGGCCCGCCCGCAGTCAGCCAAATTCAACCCGGCTGGTGGTCTGCCATGTGGCGCATGCAAAATGCGCCGCAGCCTGATCCCAACGCACAGGCCAGCCAAAATAGCGGGAACGAAAATCCGCAAAGGGACGCGGATGCGTCCAACCCGGACGTGAATGCGCCAACACAATATGTGTTCTGGAGCGAAGCACAGCGGGGCTATTTGCAGGTTGGGGCCAATAGCGCACTGACATTTGCCAACGATCCCACCGAGGCTGGCACAAATTGGATGCTGGAGGACGGTCCAGGCGGGTTTTACAATCTGCGGTCAGAACAGGGTACGTTGCTTTATATTGCGAATGGGCGTGTTGGCGCAGGCTATGGGGAAACCACCAACCCGGCCGTTCAGTGGATATTTGATGCGCTAGGGGACAGCAAATACCTGTTTTCCACCAGTGCCGCGCCTCAAACTCTTCTCTTTGTTCAAAACGGTGTTTTGCAGGCGGGGCAGGTCTCACGCGATGATATTTCGGCGCATTGGACAGTCTATAGTGCTGACCAGTTCAGCGCAGATGATGCCGTGGCGCAGGGTGTAACCCCGCCAACTGCGGGCAGTGTTACCCTGCAGATGACCAACTCTCTGGCAAGGGAGGTTTCGCTTTACAAAGTAATCAACGCGGATACGGGCAACCCGCAGCCGCAGTATATTGGCGATATTGGTGCGGGCTTGACGTTGCCTGTGGGCGCTGAACCGGGCCAGACGATTATTTGTGGCGTCGATGGCGAACATGTGGGGGACCCTTATGAGGTTGGCAATCAGGCAACGCAATATGTAAACCTGCCTTATGCGGAGCCGCTGGAGGAAACCTCCCAAGGTGAAACGCGCGAACTGACGCCTGACGAGGTAAAGATCGCTGCAGACAGGGTCGTGACGGCGATTGTTAAAAAGCAGCTGGATGAGCATAACAGGCCTCGGGCCTGCTGGCGTGATACCGTGCCGCGCGGTGTGGGAACAATTCCTGAATGTGGCCCGGATCAGGTTAAAAACGGCTTGCTTTGCTACCCGAAATGCGAGGCTGACCCGCGCGCTGCGAGAGGCATCAAATATACCAATGTTGCTGGCGTTTGCTGGCAGCAATGCCCGGCTGGCTACCGCGATGACGGCGCTTTCTGCCGTAAGGAAAATTATAGCCGAAGAGGCGATGTCATCAAGCACGGTCTTCTGAAATACAAGGCAGAGGCGGCGATGAAACGCTGCGAAGACATGGTGTGGGCGCGTCGTGATATTCCCGGTTTCGAATATGTGAAACAGCGTGGAAGGGGCAACAATTGCGAAGACTACCCGATCCGCTCTTTCCCGAAGTGCCGCCCCGGCTATCATGCGGCTCCCGGGGCTCCAGCAATTTGTTTGCCCAACGAGCGCGACTGTGAGGCCGTAGGTCTTGGCGGCAAGTTCCTCGGCTCATGTGCCAAGAAGAGTTTCGTGGTCTTGCCCGAAAAGGGTGGGTGTGCCCGTCGTGACGTGCGTGGCAACATCGTCCTTCCGGGCCAGCCTGGGTTCAACAATGCCATCAGGTACGAAAATGCCGGTGGGCTTTGCTACAAAAATTGCGACACCGCCTATTATGAATCGACTGGCAAACGTGCTCTTGGCAAGTTCACCGGCGTTGGCCCTGTTTGCTGGGCGCAATGCCCCGCGGGCATGGTGAATTGTGGCGGCAGCTGCGCGAAGGACACACGTTCCTGCAAAATGACCATTGTCGACCAGACAACGTCGCCGCTGATTTCTGCCGGCAGTATTGCCCTGACTGTAGTGACGGCAGGCACTGCTGCGGGTGCAACCGCTGCGGCCAAGACAGCCGCCGCTGCTGGCAAGACCGCAACCAAAGCCGCCACGCAAGCAGCCGTGCGGGCCTCTGCCAAGGCATCACTTCGCAAGTCGGTGAAAGCGGCAATTGCGAGGAAGTTTGCGCAAGGCACATTTGCGCGAGCCTTGGTCAAAGAAGCTGCTATCGACACCGCAATCAACACGGTTATGGCACCTTCCATGTGGGCAATCTTTGATGCGGTCGGCAAGAAGAAGGCAAGAAAGGCAGTCAGAGAAGCGGTCATTCGCAAATTGCAGGACGACAACTTCGATGACGCAGCAATCGACTCTGTGCTCGAACTCGCCATGAAGGGGGTTGAGGAGAAATCACCCGCTTCGGAATTTCCCTGGGAGTCGCTCGACCCTTCAGGAATTGCCGAGGTAGTGGTCGCCTACAACATGCCCATGTGCTCATCAATCAAGTAAGGCGTGGCGAATATGAGAATGCAATTGGAAGGACGTAGATCAATGTTTGGACGGATTAGCAGATTTGTGGCTGCTGCAATGTTGATTGCTGGCACGCCGTTTCCCACAGTCGTTCAGCCCGCGCATGCTGCTGAGAACACGAATCCTTGCCAGCTTTCATTCGCGCGTTACAGAAGTACGGCGAAGTTTAAAGATCCCGAGGGTTGGCTTGATAGACAGGTGACCGACCAATTGTGCCTTGGCGCTGAGACGACCGGCCCTGCAACATGTTATTGGGAGGTGAAATCCGGCAAAATAAATTGGGGCGGCGGCACAGCCTGGAGAAAGAATAACGCGGTCCTTCTTTGCCAAGGTGCGTTTACGGGAACGGCGCGCCTAGAATGCTTTAATAGCAAAATTGCCGGTGGTATTCCCTTCGAGAATGCCCTGTTTGATTGCCGCTCGTCAGATCAGCCGCAAGCTCAATTGCAACAGCAGCCACAAGCGGTTGGCTATGCCGTTAAACCCGGTGAATTGGGTCCATTCAATCTTGCGAGCACGCAAAGCGGTACGCTGCTTTCAATTACGCGGGATGCTTTGGGGCAAGCCTGGATGATTGAGCCCGTCGATGGCAAGCAACCGCCGGAATTCGTTCGCCTTCGCTCTCTGACCGGAGACAACGTTTACCTGAACATTGAAAAAGGTCCGTTGGACGCAAGTTCTGTTGAACCGGGCTGGTGGTCTGCCATGTGGATTATGGAAAAGACAAACAATGGCTTTCGCTTCAAAAACCGCTGGAAACAGGATGTCTATATCCAGGACCCATCTGGAAACCCGGTTGGTGAGTTTGCCCTGAATGCGGCTGCTTTGGGGCTTGCCGGACCCGTTGAAGGCAATGGCCCTGACGTTGTTTCACAAGCTGGGGATGGCCAGGGCGTAGAGTTGCGAGTTCAGAACTATTCTGGCCAACCGTTGGATATTTTCATCGCCTATGAAACCCCGAACCCGGAATTCATCGAAACAATTGGTCCAATGCAGGAGTACAAGGCTAGTACGTTGCCTGGCGCGACCTGGTATCTCTCTCAAAATGATGAGTGGGTGACGCAAATGTCTATCAGCGATGAACCAAACCAATATTTCGCTTACGGGCGCTGAACGAAACAATGGAGAAGATTATGCAAAAGAGGATGCACACAGTATTGCAAACGTCATGCGCAACGTTGTTGGTTGCTTGCCTGGCGGCATCTCCTGCATTTGCAGGATCGGGCAAGATCATTGGAGGCTTAATCGATGCGGGCAAAGCTGCCGGTAAGGGTGCGGGCAAAGCCCTTGGAGATGTCGACCTTTCGGATATCGGCAAAAACACAAAAAACGTTCTGAGAAAGCAAAAAACACTCTACGGTGACCTGGGTTTGGGGAAGAAGGCCGCACCTGATGGCTACACCAAGCCGCCGCCGCCAATCGGTGGAGCGAATTCCTTGGGGAATGCAACGAATAAGGCGGCCGTTGGTAGTGACGATTTGGTGCACCAGCTTCCAGATGTGCCTAAAACCACGCCTGGATACATAGTTCCCGCTGATAATATTTTTAAGGATACACGCACAGCGACCGCCAATACCTACCGAATTCTTGACGATAAAGTTTTTAAGGCGGTGATGAATGCTCCGGTCAAACTGGCGGAGAAGCCCGGTTTTTGGAAATCCCATGGCAAGAAAGTCAGAATTGGATTGAGTGTGGGACTTGCCGTTACTGGCGTTTCAAGTGGTGCCGTGGTTGCGCTGGCGCCAGATGCGGCGGGTGCAAGAGAGGACGCAAAGAATTGGATCGTAGAGAATGGAACTAAAGGCGCGGAAGCGATCGGCAATCCGATAGTGGACGGCACTGAAACGGCAGTGGATTGGGGCAAGGGTGCTGCCGAAGATCTCAAAGAGTGGGGCAAAGGTGTTGGGGACGACGCCAAGAACACTGTTGATGGCTGGTTTGAATAGGACGAAAAAATAGCGCGGCCTCTTTTGAAGGCCGCGCATTCCTTGAGTGATTTTTCAGTTATAGAAAAGTTTTTTTAAAAATTGTGTCGGGCTGTTTATTGCCCAATCGTGTGGCAGGTCGTCTGGTGATGACCGCTTGTAAAAACGGCAAGGTCGCCCTTTGTGTGAAGGGTCAGCCCCTCGGCTTCGTTGACAAATTTTGCGCCGGATCCGCTCTCAACCTGATGAAGTTCCAGCGGGTGCCCACCGGCGAGAATATGGGCGATTGTGTTTGATCTCGAGTTGTCAAAGGACGCCTGGAATGTCTTCCCGTTTTCACATTGGTAAGTGAACGGACCGCTGATTTGTGCCGGTGCGGCAGCACCCGCTTGCGCAAAGTTGGCTTTGCATTTTGACAGGAAGCGCTTCAAAGGTGCGCCGACACCATTCAAGGGAATGGTGCTTTCATCGCCAGTATCGGATCTTATCGTCAGCGACCGAGCGCCAAATAGCGCAGTCCAAAGCGGATCCTGATTACCAATATTCACCAGAATGCCCGCAAATTCCTCATTTTGAATGGAAACGGAACCGGCATAGCTGCCATTCAGGGAGCCCGTCTGGAAGTTGACCGTGACCGGTGCACCATTCGGCCGATCTGCGAAATTCAAAGCCAGCATTACCGGAATCTCAGGGCCGATGCTGCCTGCCTCGCAGGTCGCGGAAAACTGCCAGGCATCGGTTTGCGGTATGGCATAGCTCAGAGTGTAGGTTGTGCCTTGGTCGGTGTTGAAAAGACCTTGCATCCACAGCGCGCCATCGGTGTCTTGTGCGCCGACCTGGCCTGCGGCGAGCGAGAATGCGAGAATTGTTGTTGCTTGTATCAGTCTCACCGGGTGCATTCTCCATAGGTGCCTGGGATGTTGACATTGACCGGTCGGCAGATGATGCCGCCCCATTGGAAGCCAACACCGCCGCTATACTGGATGCGGAACCACGGATAGCCGTTGAAATTGCTGTTGGGCACTTCTTCCAGAATGGTGATGGGCGCCATTTCGGATGTTGAGCCCACTTTTGGCGTTTCGATGCTGGCCCCCGCGCGCACCTTTCCCCCGCCCGAGCGGGTATTGAAAGGGAACGAGACCGGGCGAAGCTCGGGATCGAATGTGACGGGCGGCATTTCGCCGCCTGTAAGGTTGGGTTGTTGAGGCTCCAGATCTGGCTGCACAGGGATGGTGGTCAAATTGTTGCCAAGCAGCGGTTGCTTCGTGGGTACGTTGCCCAATGAAGGCTGTTGCAGTTCCGGCTGGCCAATATTGGCGCCGGGTTGAACCAACTGAGGTTGCTCTGGTTCCTGCAGGCCTGGCTGCATCAGCAAGGGCTGCTGTGTCTGGCCGATGCCAGACGCCGAATCTGTATCTTCCCCGTCCGGTATACCATCACCCAAATCGCAGGCCTCAGCAAAAAGCGATAGCTTTTCGTACAAGCCTTCAAGGGAATATTGAATGCCGCCGCCGTTATAGAAGACGGTCAGCGTTTCGCCATTGATGAGCGCGTCGGTAAGGGGATCAGAAAGCGCGAGGTTGATCCAGGGAACGTTGCCAACAAGGCCGAAGAACTGATTTTGCGGGCGATAGTTGAAGGTTTGCCCGTCAACCGAGAAAACAAGGGGGCCTGAAGGAACGCTCTCTTGTGCCTGCGCCATGATCATGAGTTTTGCGCCCATGCCGGGCCCCTGGCACTGAAACATAATTCCAATGTCTTCTTCGCAGTCTGCACAATCGGTGACGATAGCATCCTCGCCTTGACCAGTTATCGTCCAATCAGCAGCAAGCGCTGCAACAGGCAAAGCCAGAAAGGCGACGACCGACGAGGAACAGATTGCCGTTTTCATTCTGTGCAGCTCCAATGTGAAAGGTTTGGTGAGCGGCATGGCAAGCCGTCTTGGAGACACATTATCAGTTGTGCAGCCCTTGAAATGTGAACACGATCACAGCGCCGCGATACCATATTGTG
>JBNKQT010000245.1:0-4763 GCA_050297115.1 Ensifer sp.
CTGCAGCATCGCGCGCGCCTGCAATGCTGCGTGCGGCAATGGCCAACCTGCGGTTTGCGGCGCGAAACCGTTTGGGCGAGAAATCGCGTGTCAGCCGAAGAGCAGCGCGGGCGGCTTTCAGTTGTTTTCGAGCCTTGTGAATTGCGTGATCACGCCCTTGTGGTTGCTTTTCAAGCAAGCTTGTAGCTGCATCAAGTGTCTGGCTCAGATGCAGGCAAATCTCGGTAGAGAGTGGTTTTTGAGGGTCAAACCCCTGCATGGGCTCTCAATTTGGGTACGCCATAAAGCGCGAGCGCCTGGTTGGAATAGGCGTTGTTCCCCGTCAACTCGGTGCCGACCCATGCGGGTATGGCGGGGTTTTCAAGTTCTGAGCGCAGTTCAACCTCGGCGACGACCAATCCGGCGAGTGCGCCCTGATAGACGTCGACCTCCCAGATAAAGCCCTTGAACGGAACTTCGTAGCGGATTTTTTCAATGACATTGCCAATGGCCAGCTCAAGAAGTTCCTTGGCTTCATGCAGCGGGACAGCAAACTCAACCTCGTCGCGTGTCATGCCGTTGCGACCGGCCTTCACCGTCAGTTTGGCGCGCCCGTCTTCATACAGCCGCACACGCACATTGCGGTCTTCCATGGTGGCAACATAGGCCTGCACCAGCTTTGTACCGCCAGTTGCAGACTCCTTCCAACTTGCGTTGCGAACCAGAAATTTGCGCTCGATTTCTTTCGCCATGGCAGCGGGCTCCATACTCTCTACCTGTCGAGGGAGACTAGCGCATAACCAATTTGAATCAAAGCAGAGATGTCTTGTATGTGGCAAATTGGTCCACGGGCACCTGCATGGCCCGCAAAATTGTTTGGCAATCCTTATGCGAAATCGAGAAAATGCCAAAGCGGAACTGATAACCCCAATTGCGTTTGCCCTGTGTGAAATTGAGCTCACCCAACAATGGGTGGATGGGGTATTGTTGTGCGTCAAACCAGTCGACATCGCGCCGCCAGGGGACAAAGCCGCCGCCCATATCAAATTGATAGGTATCCTTGTTTATAATTCTACCCGCAGCGGTGAAGGCCTGAAGACGTTCTCCGTTGCGCATCTCTGAGGCGGGTGAATAATAGATCACCGTGTCGCCCGGAGAAGTCCGGGCGAGGGGTTTGGATTTTCCATGGCAAACCTGCATGAAGCCGCCTTCACGACCTTTTGCAACATGGTTTGCCGAGGCAATGGCAATCCAGGCAGTCATCAGCGATTGGCCGGGCAGTAGACACGCAGGCGATGGCCGTCGAGGTCCATGGCTTCGAACGTGCGACCGAAAGGAAGATCTACTGGTTGCCCAATAATCTCGACACCTTGGGCGGCCCAATCGTTGGCTGTCGAATCAACCTCTGTTTTGGATTTGACCGCAAAGCAAAGCTCCATGCTCCCGGCGGTTGCATCGCTCGGCATGGCGGGCTCAACCATTGTCTTGTTCCAAAGTCCAAGCATTGGTCCTGAAGATCCTGCAAACATGGCGAAGCTTTCAGACAAATCAACAGGCTCAGCACCGATGATCCTGGTGTAAAAATCTGCGCTGGCAGCAACGTCGCTAACGTAGAAAATGGTGAATTCGGGGGTCATATCTATCTCCTGTAAACTTGCCGATTTTTGATCGGCTTCGACGGGAGGAGGTGTATGATATAATGCTGTCAATTTTTGTCAGCATTGTTTTGGCGCCGTGTGCGATCACGCTCGCGCCATTCCTTTTGCATAATGGCGCGGCGGCGGGGGAAGGGCTTTCCAGTGTCCCTGGCCTCCAGCATGCGGTCAATGCGAAAGCTGCGATAATCCTGTCGCAACTCGCACCAAGCCGCCACCACACGCACCTTTTCAAAGAAGCCAATTGTCACCGGCCATATGCGCCGGGTGCTGGCTTTGCCGTCCTTGTCCGCATAGGCGATCTCCAGAATGTGCTCGGCCCGCATGGCTTTGCGGATAATCGACAGGTCCACGGCACCCGTCGTCACCTCTGGTCCGGGTATCATCAGGCCGGTGCTTTCCATTTTTGGCGCAAGGTCTGGCGGTAGGACTGCAGAGACTTTGGCCAGTAGGCTTTGTGCCGATTTCGCAAGTTCGTTGTCAGTACGGTTTGCCACCCAGCGCGCGCCCAGCGTCAAGGCTTCAATCTCGTCTTCGGAGAACATCAACGGTGGCAACAGAAAGCCGGGACGCAGCACGTAGCCCAGCCCGGCTTCGCCCTCAATATGCGCGCCCTGAGCCTGCAATGTCGCAATATCCCGGTAAAGCGTCCTCAAACTCACGCCCATGGTTTCGGCCAGCTTTTGTCCGCTGACAGGGTAACGGTGCTGGCGCAATTCCTGGATAAGATTGATCAATCTCTGAGATCGGGACACGATAGACCTTTCTGTACCGGGCCTATCATAGACTACTGACAGAATTTGACAGCATTAAAATTCACGCTTTGCACTCGACATTGGTACTGCGGACCTTTATCACGATGTCCAGATTTCAATCGGTTTAAAAAGGGTTGTTCCATGACCTCGAAGACTGACAAGTTACTTTCCGTACTCAAACTGCAGCCGGTCGTGCCGGTTTTGATTGTCGATGATGCCAAGGATGCTGTCCCATTGGCGCGTGCGCTCGTTGCGGGTGGTCTCAAGGCAATTGAGGTCACCATGCGCACGGACGCAGCGCTGGATGCCATCCGCGCAGTTGCCAACGAGGTGGAAGGCGCGGTGCCAGGCGCGGGCACCATTCTTAATGCCCGGCATTTTGAACAGGCCGTTGCCGCCGGTTCACAATTCATTGTCAGTCCTGGTGCCACGAATAACCTTGTTGATGCGGCCAATAATTCTGAAGTGCCACTTTTGCCTGGTGCTGGCAGCCCGAGCGAGATTATGGCTCTTCTGGAAGCTGGTATTGATGTCATGAAGTTTTTCCCGGCTGAGCAGTCCGGTGGTGCTGCTTACTTGAAGTCGCTGGCATCACCTTTTGCTGGCGTGAACTTCTGCCCTACTGGCGGTATTTCGCTGAAGAATGCCAAGGACTACCTCTCGCTGCCCAACGTTGTTTGTGTTGGCGGTTCCTGGGTAGCGCCCAAAGAACTGGTGGCTGCGGGTGATTGGGCCGGTATTACCAAATTGGCGGCTGAGGCATGTGAGTTGCTCGGCTGAGTTTCGCCATTTTGGCAAATTGAAATTGGCAATTCGGCTTCCTATTTCATGATCACGATCATGCGATGGGAGGCCGATTATGTTTGACGCGAAAAAACTGCTGGACCAGCTTTTGGGCTCTCAGGTGCCCGGCACAACAGGCACAGTGCGTGATAAGGCGAATGATGCCGTGGAACTGGCAAAGGCCAATCCGCTTGCCACCGGAGCCATTGCCGCCGTCCTGCTTGGAACCGGCACGGGGCGAAAACTCACAGGGTCAGCCCTCAAACTTGGCGGTCTCGCCGCCATCGCCGGTCTTGGCTATCACGCTTACAAAAACTACCAAAAAGGCCAGCAGCCTGCACAGGACACGGCATCTGCGGAGCCGGACATGCTGCCGCCACCCGATTCCGATTTTGGTGAAGCGTCTTCCGGTCAGAGCGCCGATTTTGCGCTGACACTCGTGCGGGCGATGATCGCGGCGGCGCGTGCTGATGGTCATATTGATGAGGCTGAGCGCCAGCAGATTCTTGGCAAGGTTCAAACCAGCGGTCTTGATGCTGATGCCTCTGCCTTTCTGGAGGCAGAGCTTTCCAGCCCTGTCGATCTCGATGCCATCGTGAATGCAGCCACCACCCAAGCCCAGAAGGTGGAGCTTTACACCGCCTCACGTCTGGCGATTGACCCCGATACGCGCGCTGAACGCGGGTATCTTGATCTTCTTGCGGGTCGCTTGCTGCTGGATGATGCGCTGGTTGATCATATTGAGGCAACGGTGGTGAGCGTCAAAACGCAATAATAAAAATTTCTGAAGCATCGATTGTGAAATTGAATTGGTATCTGGAAGCCGGATATGCTTCAGGGAGTGGCATATTTGACGCCTTGGAGAAAACATGACTGACCTGACCAACTGGCAGCCACGCCCCGCGCCAGAACCTGTGACCCTGGAGGGCCGTTTTGTACGTGTCATCCCCTACCAGCCCGAAGAGCACCTCAATGCGCTTTGGGACGCATTTGGCGGTTTGGCAATCAACCAGTTGCTAGCCTATTTTGCCTGCCCTGACTTCCATACGGTGGAGGAATTTGGCGCATGGTCAGATTCTGTGATCAAGGCTGGTTGGCTGCGTGAAGTTTTCGTCAGCAAGCAAACGGGCGAGGTGTTGGGGATGGCGCATTATATGCGCGCGGACCCAGCCAACGGTGTTGTTGAGGTCGGTGGTGTCGCGCATGGTCCGGCCATGGCGCGCACGCCCATGTCGACCGAGGTGCATTATCTGATGGCCAGGCACGTCTTCGAAGACCTCGGTTACCGCCGCTATGAATGGAAATGCCACAACGAAAATGAAGCCAGCAAACGCACTGCCGAGCGCTATGGTTTCACATTTGAGGGTATCTTCCGCCAGCATACGATTTCGCGCGGCGAAAATCGTGACACGGCATGGTATTCCATGATCGACAAGGAATGGCCGACCCTGGCTGCGGCATTTGAGGCATGGCTTTCGCCGGAAAACTTCGATAGTGAAGGGCAACAACGCCGCACGCTGGAAGAAATCCGCAGAGAACGGGCGGCAGAAAGAGCCTGAATGTCTGACCAAGAGAAAAAGAAATTTCCCCC